>NZ_JAQRFK010000109.1 GCF_028598745.1 Xenorhabdus sp. IM139775 | reverse complement strand
GAGAGGGGATCCTTAACATGGCGGCAAGCTCCGTCGGGTGAACGGAATTTGATTAAAGCAAAGTGCCGGATAAAAAACCAGCACTTTGTCAATAATCTGAAATAAATGTAATTTATTGATTATAATAAATTTATTTTCAGATGTCTCTTTTGTGCCCCTTTTAATGCCCCTGAATTATTTTGTTACATAAATCTCGGCATGGGGCTGATTATACTAACCTTTATTACGTTTGTATATTTTTTCCGTTGTTTTACAGCAAAAAAGCCATGAGGTTTAAAAATGGTCAAATTTGGCTGCCATTTCATACTCAAGGCTTCATATTAAAATTTATCATTTTTACGAAGTCGATCACAAATTGAGGCAGGTTATTCTTGTGACTTATCGCGAACCTTGCGTTCAATCAGTTGACCACTAACACCAAAATAGCGACTCGGCCAGATTTCCGAAGGATGTATACCGAGGTAGTTCGCAATAATCCACTCCCCTTTAGGCCACGGGCGGCTTAATGCGTTTGCTAATGTCGATGAACTGAGTCCCGCTTCACGCGAGACAGCCGCTAAGGTTGTACCACGTTTACGTAATGCAGCAATAATATCGGCCTGATGCCAGTCATTTCTAACGTTATTCATTCCTGCTACCCCTTCCATTAATTAATATTGATGGTGGCGATTCAGACAGGGTTAGCAGACTGGCACTCATACCAGCGAGACTTACGTCTCCCCTGCCTGAACCACCATTGAAAGGGCGATAGCAGGCACACTGGCAAAATTTCTGCCAGTGTCTATGAGTGACAAGGCTGCTAAACCTTGACCATTGGATTTTGCCAATGGCGGGGATACTTTAACTGATTGTTTTATCTGACTCAATAACCGAATTACTAAGTTTAACGGTTATAGCTCCTCTCAAGAGCGCACAAACTCAGAGGAGAATACGGACGGCTAAATCAATCTTTGTTGTTTGTTCTCGTTCGTGATCGCTTTGCTATCCGCATTTCCCCTGTGTTTTCAGACCATTTTCATTCATTTCTAACATTTTGAAACATTCTCTGCGTGTCGGTTAGGTTCACCGTTCCTTGGTGCGTCAGATAATGTGTAGCAGAGAGAGCATTGTGTTGAGTTATTGCAGGAGTTCGCTACGTGCATGCCAAGCACGGCGATGGTGTACTCCCCGTTCAGTGCCTGATCTCAGTCAGGATGAACGCCTCATTAATCGTGACGTGTGTCATATTTCCTTTTTTGCTGTATCAGCCTGTTTTAAGGCAGTGGGTTGAAAACCAGACTTGAAATTCGTTCATCAATCAAACGAAATGTCAGTCAATGGCCTGTTTCGAGAGGTTGCACTGAGTAATTCGTAGTTCAAATCGGCCGTAAAGCCAGTCCGGTTGCGCTCTGGACGTTTGCCGCCCGGCGGCGTCACTTGGTAATCGCTACGCTGTTACGCAAGTGACGCCGCACAGTTTTCGGGACGTTTGTTATTCGTGGATAAGCATGTCGGTGAATGTTGTACCGATTAAAACAGTATTGTATTGGTCAGAACGTGGCAGATACCATTCTGCGGGGAGTGGGTGATAAGCCGGTGCATAAGACCGGTAAACTTTCATCGCCGGACGATGGGTTATGTGTCCGGCAATATCTGCTTCCAAAAGTGCGCAGATGTACCGCAATTTTGCTCTCCCTTTCAGGCTACGGGAGTTTTTTGCTCGCCACCCGAAGGCGATCTTTGCAGGCGATAAGATCATTGAGGTTACAGGCAAATATTAGCGGTTGAGCCGGGTGGGGTCAACGGGAGGGAACCCCTGTTTTTTAATTTTTTCTTGGATGACACAAAAATCACAATTTATTAATTAAATTAACGGATAATTCCGTATGATAACCGGGTTAACCCTGTTTCTTTTGTTATTCATAAAGGTTTTAAATTAAATTCCGATAAATCATTAACTTGAATGCCTGTGTAAGAAAAGAGAAAAAATGAAAAATCAGAAGGAATCTCTGTACCTGCAAGAACTGGCCTATCTGCGGGAAAAGATGAAGCTGGCGGCCGCCGAAAATCCTCATCTGGCTGAGTTTCTGGAACATCCCAATGACCCGGATATCCTGCGTTTGCTGGAAGGTTTCGCCCTCCTGTCTTCCAACCTGCGCAGTAAAATCGGGGATACTTATCCCGAAGTGTCCCATGAAACGCTTGCACGCATCTGGCCTCATACCTTACGCCCCGTGCCCCCGACAACCATCATTCAATTCACGCCCCATCAGGGCGTACATCAGGGGGCGGTCAATATCCCGAAAGGCACCCCGGTGACGGCCGCTGAGGGGGAGCAAAATTTACCGTTTCACACCTGCCGCGACTTGCCTGTCGAGCCGTTTGTGGTGCGGGATAAACAGATCCAAAAGACCCGCGAATACAGTGATATTGTGCTGACGTTGCACCGGACGGGCAATGTGTCGCCGGGTTGGTCAGGCGGAAAACTGCATTTCTTTTTGGGCACCGATAAAAACCGGGCAGCCCAGTTGAGTTTGTGGCTGGATATGCACATTGATGACTTTTATCTGCGCACGGCGGAGGAAGAAATCCGGCTCAGAAACAGTTATTCTTCTGGCTGGGGCGCGAATTTCCAGCACACCCTGTTGCCCACCGAAAAGCTGCCTTTTGCCCGCCTGCAACAAATGACGGAATATTACTGCCTGCCCCATGTATTTAATTTCATCACCTTAGATATCAATGAACAACACGATTTGAAGTTAAACCCGGATAATACCTGTGAGCTGATTTTCCGCCTGCAAGGGGAGCTGCCGATCGATGAGTTGGGTGATGCCTTTCAGCTTGGCTGTGTGCCGGCGATCCATCTGGAACCGATGGTCAGCCCGCCCATTTCACTGGAACCGGATAAGGCGTGTTATCCACTGGCGCTGGCAGACACCGCGCGACTTTTCCGCATAGACAGCATCCAGACGGCGAAGCAACCCGGCGAAAAAGCGGCTCAGGAAAGCGCACCCCGTGGAAAGCCCTGTCATTTTCTGCCGGTTGACCAGTTCCAGCCCAAAAGCGACTGGCTGCTCGATGCGGGTGATCCGGATAACGTCTATTTTCGGTCGCGGGTGACAGACGATTTACTGGGGCGGCTTCACAATCAGGCACACTTTACCGGCATGGACGGGAAAGCCGCGAACAACCTGTCACCGCAGGCAGTATGCGCCCATTTCACCGGCTTCCATATTCAGGCCATGCAGTTGGGTATCGGTGAAATTACGCACACTCCGGCGTCGGTGCCCGCCCATTTACACGCCCGTAATATCACGGTGGTTTCTCCCGATTTTCCCCCGATGGTGATGGGAAAATCAGACTGGTCGCTGATAAACCTCTTAAACTGCCCGCCTTTTTTACTGTTTGATGCCGCCTCACTGAAAGCCTTCCTGCGCCTGTATGATTGTTATGCTGAACACGATCGCCCCCTGAGCCGGCGGATGCAGCAACATATCAACGGCATTGTGCGGATTGACGCCCGGTCAGGTGCACGTATTGATAACACGAAACAGGGACAGGGACGTCCCATTAATGGCAACACCCTGCATCTCTACCTCGATCCGGCCTGTTACGACAATGACGGCATTATGTATCAGTTCTGCCGGGTTATCGACGAACTGCTGGCGTGCTTTGTCGTGCGGAATAATTTCATTCTGTTAAACATTTATCGGCAGGGTGAGCAACAGGTGTTATGGACATTCCGGCAGCGTACCGGACTGCGCAGCGAAATGTAATACGATGAAAGTGGATGAAAAATAAGGAGAGAATAATGCTAAAAAGCGGATTACGCTTTCTTTGCCGGATAGGTGATTTACCCGAAAATACGTTTGCCGTGGCAGATTTTACCCTGCACGAAGGGCTTTCTGACCTCTTCACTTTGAACCTGACACTGGTTCAGTCCCTGCCTGATAACCCCTTTAAACCCAAACCGGAAATTGATTTAACCGCGCTGCTGATGCAGGAAGCGGTGCTGCAAATCTTTTACGGGGAACAGGAGCAACGCAAAATCACCGGCATCATCTCCCACGCCGACTGGTGCGGCACCGATGGTAATCAAACACGCTACACGTTCATCGTGCGCCCGTTCCTCTGGCGGCTGACACTCAATCAGGACAGCCATATTTACCATCGTCAGACGGTGCCGGATATCATGAAACTGTTGCTGAAAAAGCACCATGTCCGGGCGGATTCACAACTGGAAGATCCGCATCAGAACCGGGAATACACCACCCAGAAACGGGAGTCGGATTACGCTTTCTTCTGCCGGCTGGCTGCCGAAGAAGGGATCAGTTTCTGGTTTGAAGATGAAACGTTGTTTTTCAGTGACAGCCATCTGGGAATGACGGCCAACCTGCCGTTGCAATACCAGCCCCAGCCGGACACCGCCCACGGGCAGGATGTCATTTATCAGGTGCGGCTGGGGGTCGGCATGGCACCCAAGCGCAGTATCCACCGGGATTACAATCCGGACCGGCCGCTTTCCCAGGTGTATCAACTGGAGAGCAGCCCGGAATATCAGGCATTGGGTTCACTCACGCCGTATACCATTTACGAAAGTTACGGGCGTTTCCAGCAGGAAGCCGAAGGCAAGCCGTTCGTGAAATACCGCCACGAAGTGCTGAAAAACCAGACGCAAACTGGCAGCGGGCAGAGCAACTGCATTAAACTGCGGCCGGGAAAAATCTTCCAAATCGAAAATCACCCCCATAATCCGCTCAATACCCGCTGGCAGATTGTCGGCATCAGTCATTATGGCCGTTGTCCGCAGGCACTGGGGGACGGTGGGGAGGGTACCACGCTCAGCAACGATTTTAGTTTTATTGACGGCTATGCCGACTGGCGTCCACCGTTTCATTACAAGCCACTGGCCGACGGTGACGAAAGCGCTACGGTTGTCGGACCCGAAGGCGAAGAAATTTTCGTCAACAAAGACGGTGCGATTAAAGTGCACTTCCACTGGAACCGTTACGACAAGCCTGATGACAGCGCTTCATGCTGGGTGCGCGTGGCACAGGGCTGGAACGGATATGGCTTTGGTTTTATGGCGATCCCGCGCATCGGGCAGGAAGTGATTGTCTCTTATCTCAATGGCGATATTGACCGCCCGATTGTCACCGGCTGCGTGTATAACGGACTCAACCGCCCGCCGCTGGATTTGCCGGCCGAGAAAACCCGCACCACGTTTAAGACCAAAACCCACAAGGGTGAAGGTTTCAACGAACTGCGCTTTGAGGATGCAAAAGGCAGTGAGGAAGTGTTTATTCATGCCCAGAAAGACATCAAAGCGCAAATTCTCCATGACGAAACCCACAATGTGGGCCATAACCGGACACATCATATTAAAAATGACGCGCATTTGCGTATTGATAATGAATACCGTGTCTTGGCGGGTAATGATATTTCATTATCGACAGGTCAAAAGCTGCATATCAAGGCCGACGATGCGCTGTTAACCCAGAGCGGCAATGAAATTCACCTGAGTGCCGGTGCCAAAGTGGTGATTGATGCGGGGTCTGAACTGACCATTCAGGCGGCGGGGCATTTTCTGAAAATTGATGCCGGCGGGATCACCAGCAGCGCGGCGGTTAACCTTGGCAGTGGTGCGCCGGGCAATGGTTCAGGCTGGGGCGGCAAATTGCCGGATATGTTGGATAAGCTGAAACAAACCACTGTTACTCAAGCTGAAAAAATGCTTACCGAACCACTGGAAGAAATTTGTCTGACCTGCCTGATGAAAGCTGAGCTGGAAGGTTCTGCAATGGTGATCAGGGGGCAGTCATGACACCAGAATTACAGACGAAATGGACGGAATACCAAAAGACGCACCCTGATACCAAACAATACGCTCTGGTCAATGGCTTGCAATATGAACGCTATTTTGGTGAAGAAATAACTTATATCCCAGGGGTGAATAACCCGCTTTTCCGGCAATGGCCGGATGCCAAAATTGCCTTTGCCGGGCCGTGGTTGTTTGATATGGCTCAGGCCAAATCATGGGAAGAAAAATTATCCAAACTCGAACAGGTAGCACCGTCTGTCTCTTGGTTACACACCACACTGTCGCTAGATAACCTCACCTGCCACCTTGAATCTTATCTGAATATCCAACTGGAAACGGGGAAAATGGCCTTGTTCCGTTTTTATGATCCCCGCATTCTGCATCAAATCCGAGATATTTTCAGTCCAGAACAACTGGTTGCTTTTACCAATGGGATTAATGAGTGGGTGTATTCGTTTGACAGCAATGATTATTTCGTAAAAGGAGGGCAATGATGCTAAAACTCAGCAAGGAACAGGTTGCTAAATTTATTGATGCAGAGGACGAGGCTTATGTCACCCACGTTCGGAAGCGCATTCAATCAGAACACGCTGAGCTAATCGGGAACGAGAGTGAGTATAGCCTGCACAGACGTCTGAAAAAGGCCTATCTGGATTTGATTGATATGGGGTTTAAAGACAAGGCACTGATTGAAT
>NZ_JAQRFK010000108.1 GCF_028598745.1 Xenorhabdus sp. IM139775 | reverse complement strand
AGCAAATCATGCTGATGCCTTTATACAGGGAGTTCAAGCTCGTTTACAGCTCTCGTTGACCGTAAATAATGAATTAATATTGGCTACTTGGCCTCAAAATATTCCCCATGAATTACCTATCGAAGCCTTTTTCTATCTTTCAGAAGGACTGGCGGGAGCGCAACATGATCAAAGAGACTTTCATAACACCACAGGGAAGATAATACCAATTATACGGATAGAGCTCCCTGCTAATTACAGTCAAGATGCTACTTTCACTTATAACCCAGAGGATCAAATTATTCGCAATTAAAATAATAATCAGAAAATAATTCTAAAAACAAAATTTAGTCCCGTCAAATATTATAACTAAGATTCAACAATAAGTAGAATGTGGCTATTTACGAAATAAATAGAGTTTCAATCGTAAATAGCCACAATGCAAAACTAAATTAAAAAACATTACAAACCATAACAATATCATTATAAAAATAATTTTAGTTGACATCTTTATATACTAAATATTAAGTTATCTATATCTTTTAAACCCTATTTTATGCTAACTCTTACTACAAATGACAAAACCCAACCTTACATCTGCTCCAATATCCGCTCCAACCATCATGCAATTAAATTCCATCAAGACAAAACGCGACGGGCTTATTCACTTACTGCATGATTGCGTCGAAAGTCATGCTTCCATCGGCTTTATTGCACCACTGGAAGAGAACGAAGCGGAGCAATATTGGCAGGATGTCGGAACAGATCTCACATCCGGTCACCGATTGCTGCTGGTCGCGCTAGACGGTGAAAACATTGCAGGTTCAGTGCAGCTTTCCCTCTGCAAGAAAAAGAACGGCCTGCATCGTGCTGATGTCGAAAAATTGATAGTACATACCGCCTATCGCCAGCGTGGGATTGGCAGAATGCTAATGGATGAACTGGAACATCAGGCAAAACAGCACCAGCGCAGTTTGCTGGTCTTAGATACACGTACCCATGATCCGGCTTCAGTGCTGTATCGAAAATGCGGTTTTATTGAAGCCGGGCAGATCCCAAACTTTGCGATGAATACCAATGGAGAATTTTCAGGAACAACCTATTTTTATAAGTTGATTTGAATTTTTCAGAAAAGAAAAAGCCCCGAGTCAAAAACTCAGGGCTTATAAATTCTGGCGGTGCGGACGGGACTCGAACCCGCGACCCCCGGCGTGACAGGCCGGTATTCTAACCAACTGAACTACCGCACCGCATGGTGTTCTGGTTAAGAACGGGGTGGATAATACGGTCTGCGGTAAATTACGTCAATCGCTTTTTATAGCAAAACGGTTCGTTTGCGCAATTTTTCACCTTAATCATGCAGTTATCTCCATTTTGCCGCTGTTTTATTAATGTTGCTGTTCTGGTTTGGAACGCCAAAGACAACCGCCTCCTTTCTTTTCCACCAGATCCAAACGAGATTCATGCTGAACTAATTCTTCATCAGAAGCATAAACAACCCTCAGCCCTGCCTGTGGGCGAGTGATCTGCTGGATTTCTGCAACCTGAGTAGTGCCTGACATTTCCCCTTCCATCGAAAAAGCTAATGATGTCTGGCCACCTGTCATTGCCAGATAAACATCAGACAGAATTTCGGCATCGAGTAATGCCCCGTGGAGAGTTCGTTTTGAGTTATCGATCTGGTAACGGTCACACAACGCATCAAGGTTATTACGCTTGCCTGGGAAAAGTTGCCTTGCTAGCGTCAGGCTATCTGTGATGGTACAGAACTCAGTAGTGGGTGGAATATCTCGGTTCAGTTTACTGAATTCATAATCCATAAAACCGATATCAAACGGTGCGTTATGAATAATCAACTCAGCACCACGGATAAACTCAATGAATTCATCAGCGATATCCGCAAATTTCGGTTTATCCTGCAAAAATTCATCACTAATACCGTGAACCTGAAATGCTTCGGGGTCAACCAAACGTTCTGGTTTGATATAAATATGAAAATGGCGCCCTGTCAGGCGACGGTTGATAACCTCCACAGCACCAATCTCAATGATGTTGTGTCCCTCATAGTGAACACCCAACTTGTTCATACCGGTTGTTTCGGTATCGAGGACGATTTGGCGGGTAATAGCAGTGCTCATAGTGTTTTTTTGTGTCAGACTTAGAGTTTTGATTAAAGATGATATAGGAAGAGTCTACCAAAGATGAACAAACAGGTAGAAATTTTCACCGATGGTTCTTGCCTTGGCAATCCCGGTCCTGGCGGATATGGCGTTTTACTCCGCTACCAACAACGGGAAAAGACCTTGAGTGATGGTTATTTTCACACCACCAATAACCGCATGGAGTTAATGGCAGCCATTATCGGGTTGGAAGCACTCAAACAACCCTGTACCGTGATCCTGACGACGGACAGCCAGTATGTGCGCCAAGGGATCACTCAATGGATCCATAACTGGAAAAAACGCGGCTGGAAAAAAGCGGATAAATCGCCCGTCATTAATGTCGATCTCTGGCAGCGACTCGATAATGCTATCTCGCTGCATGATATCGATTGGCGTTGGGTCAAAGGCCACGCCGGGCATCGGGAGAATGAACAGTGCGATGAGTTGGCTCGCATAGCCGCTAATAACCCTACCCAACCAGATAATGGTTATATCGAAAGCGAAAATTAACCCGTCAATTAATAGCGTCGGTGAATATTTTTCGCCGCACCCAACGCATTACTGAATTTCGGTTTCAACAATGTCGCCCGCATGGGGTTTAATGTCAATGGTATTGTCCGCTTGCGGGCAATAATGACATTCAGGCAACCAAATATTGACAGACAGGCGTTATCAAGACGCCTGCTACTTTTTTGCCACGGTAAAACATGGAAGTTCGCATGATGAATCACTTCATAATTCAGAAGACGCAGCCAATCTAATTGGCGCAACATTGAAAACATCCCGGCTCCGCAAGATTGACGACGATATACCGGGGAAATCACTTTCCTGAAACCCAGCAGGCTTATTGGATTAAACCCACTGATAATCAACCAACCATCGTCTATCATGATCCTATCAACTTCTCTCAAGAGCCAGTGTGGATCAATACTATAAGTCAACATATGCGCCAGCAAACAAGCATCAACAGATTTAGTGGCAAAAGGGAGGTAATGGGGATCAGTAATGACGCCCATATTTTGCCCTTGTGATCCGACATTGATTTGATGGCTGACCAAACAGGAGCGAGTATCAATTTCGCTACTTAAGTTACCGATTTTCACTAAATGAAAACCAAAGATTTTTGGCCACCACGGTTCCAATTGACGTTCCAGAGCGACACGGTAATATTCTCCCCAAGGTAACTCAGCCCAAGAAACAGGGGGGGTTATTTGCTTGATTGAACGTGCTGATCGCATGTCATCTTCCTTTCAACCTACTATAAACCTACTATGAAAATGAGGCATATAATGGAGCTTATCAGGATCCCAGCCCTTTCGGATAATTACATTTGGTTACTTTGTGATGAAAACAAGTATTGTGTCATTATCGATCCCGCTGCATCGCAACCTGTCATTGATATTCTAGCAGCAAACCAACTTATTCCCGCAGCGATCCTGCTGACACACCACCATTCTGATCACGTTGGCGGGGTTCCCCGATTACACGAACACTCCCCCAACCTCCCTGTATATGGCCCTAAAGAGACGCAAGATAAAGGCGTAACGCATATTGTCCATGAACATAACACCATTGAGATAGGAAATTTTTCTTTTCGTGTCATGGAACTGCCAGGGCATACACTTGGCCATATTGCATTCTATCAGGCACCCTATCTATTTTGTGGGGATACTCTGTTTTCTGGCGGTTGTGGGCGCCTGTTTGAAGGAACTGCCGAACAAATGTTTTCTTCGCTGGATAAAATTTCATCATTACCCAATGATACCTTGATCTGCTGTGCGCACGAATACACGGCAGCAAATATGAAATTTGCAAAAGCCGTATTACCTGATAACCAGATTATTCACGACTATTATCAAGAAATTCTTAAACTACGTGAAAATAATCAGGCAACAGTCCCCACAAATTTACAAACAGAGAAAAAAATCAATGTTTTCTTAAATTGTCACGATGTTGATTTACAAAAAAATATCGGTACCAAACCTAATTCAATGCCACTTTCTTCTGTTTTTCAGCAATTAAGGACTTATAAAGATCGGTTTTAGTTTTGTTGGGTTGTCTTCTGCGTGATAGGTCAGTATCATTGCTCACCTTTTATGCAAACCTCAGAAAAGAACATGAAGACAAAAGCGATATTGTTCGCCTCTGTTCTTCTTGCTGGGTGTCAATCGAGCCTGCAACCAAAGGCTCCTTCCCAGCAACAAGCACAGAAGAAGATGTCTTCAACGAATCAGAAAACAGACGGTATTGCAGAATCAGAAGATTCTGCAAACTGGAAAGTGAGTCCGACAGCCCAACAAGATTTGTGGGGACATATTCACGATGAGTTGAAGATGGAAATTCCTGATAATAGCAGGGTGCGCGAACAACAAAACTATTACTTAAAACACAAGAGCCATATCCAAAATGTAATATTACGTGCAGAACCGTATATTTATTGGATCGTTGAGCAACTTGATGAGCGACATATGCCAATGGAACTGGTATTTCTGCCCATCGTGGAGAGTGCATTTAACCCTCATGCGACTTCCTACGCCAAGGCAGCAGGCTTATGGCAGATTATCCCAAGTACAGGTCGTCATTATGGCCTGACACAAGATAAATGGTACGATGCCCGTCGTGACGTTGCGGCATCAACAACCGTCGCCCTTGATATGCTGGAACACCTCAATGCACGATTTCATGGGGATTGGCTTTTGACTATTGCCGCTTACAACAGTGGTGAAGGCCGGGTTCTGCGTGCAATCAAGGACAATAAAGCCCAAGGGAAACCCACCGATTTCTGGTCGTTGTCACTGCCACGGGAAACCATGCACTATGTTCCCAAGATATTGGCACTGAGTAATATCATTCGCCATAACGAAAAATTTAGCTTCAAACTTCCCAAGCCGAACAACCAACAAGCACTGGCGAAAGTGGAAGTAGGGCAACAAATTATGTTATCGCAGGCGGCTGAACTATCCGGCCTATCGCTGACATCAATCAGGGCATATAACCCCGGCTATAAACAAGGTATGACATCTCCTCATGGGCCGCATTACATTATGCTGCCCAAAATAAACGCAAACCAATTTAAGTCTTTTCTGGCAGATGAAAAGATCTTGCAAGACATTCGTCTGGCTGTGACGCACAACACGCGTGATCTACAGCAACAAAGCCACTATACGGTTCGTGCCGGAGATACATTGTCAGCAATTGCGAAGCGCTTCAAGACAACTCATCGCGAGTTGCAGAGGTTGAACAGTTTAAAAACCGCTGATCGGCTCAAGATCGGCCAAGTCCTAAAAGTTGATAATAATGGCCCCGTCACCTATCAAGTGCGCAAAGGTGATTCATTTTTCAGCATTGCTAAACGCCACGGTGTAAACCTAAATGATCTGATGAATTGGAATAAAAGCATCAGAATCAAAGATATTAAGCCGGGCATCGCGCTGACCCTTTATCTTAATTAAATGAGCTTGTTCTCTCCAAATGTATGGCTCCTGTCCTTTTGGGCAGGGAGTCAATCTCCCCGTTATTATTTCCAATAGCCGGAGATATAATCATATAACATGTGTAAATCTTGTTGATTTTGACGATAATTGATTTTCTGTATTCACTGATGTGAACCGAAATGCTTATTTCAATATGATAAACCAGCAGAGAATACACTAATTCATCTGATTTATTAACAAAACAACTCATCATTATTGGGATAATTTATTTTGTCATTATTAAAGCAAAAAACGATACATTCAGGCAATTTCCCTGATCTTTTTACCAAGATCAAAGAATATCTGTTATTGCCCTCCAGATTCCAACTGGATACGGTCCCTTATCTCGAACCAGAAAGCCGTGACTATAGCGCCATGCGGTTTCAATTGAATGGTCAGTCGGTTGTTTTTCGTCAGGCTAAAACGACCCCCAATAAGCAAGGGCAATTTGTCACGCTTTGGAAAAGGCCAACGCCAGATTCAGAAATAATGCCTTTTGAAGAGAGTGATGACATTGATTTTTGTCTGATAGCCACTTTTTCAGGGCATCAAAAAGGTATTTTTTTGTTCAATTCACATATTCTGTTAAAAAAAGGCATTTTCTCAAGCCAATCTAAAGAAGGTAAAAGAGCCATTCGGGTTTATCCAGCTTGGGTATCACCGATTTCAACGCAAGCAATCCAAACACAAAAATGGCAATCTTTATATTTTATAAATCTCGATAAACAAGAAACGGCCATTGAACAATTTAAGCGTATTTTCTTAAACCATAATGATAATAATTAGTTTGATTTATTATCACTTGTTTAAACATTATATCTGGGTGTAGATTACTCTCTGGAGATTGATAATAAGTGTTTATATTGAAATTTAACACTTCATCAAAAAAGACAAGGAAATACATATGCACAATAGTGGATATCTCGTGAAAACCTACGCTATTTTATTATGCGGGGGAAATTTATTGATCATGATTCATTAAAGAAATAGTCTGAATACGAGCATCCAAATTATTATTTATTCTTAAACTTGACCGATATCGTGCAAGTTTTTACGACAGATATCATTTGATCTCCCCAAGAGGATATTTCATGAAAAAAATAGCAATTTTAGTGTCATTAATTTCAGTAGCCACATTCCACCCCATCGCAA
>NZ_JAQRFK010000107.1 GCF_028598745.1 Xenorhabdus sp. IM139775 | reverse complement strand
TATTATTCACCCACACAAAAAACAGGGCGCGAGCATACTTTGATTAATATTTGAACTTAAAATGTCACTCTTGTTCTTTAATTCTTTAGTTTTCTATAAAAGTCTAAAGAATTGCCTGTGCGATTAAATCTCACTCGATAAAAACACTATTAAAACTGAATATTAAGAGATAATCATCTTCAAAACACAGCTAAAATAGTGTACTCGCGCCCTGCACAAAAAACTATTAAATTTAATTTATAAATGTTACGATTTATCTTTTACAGAGCGTATTATGGATAGTGTAAATTGGGACGATTTAAGATTTTTTACAGCACTTGTCGAATGTCGTACTGTTTCTTCTGCTTCAAAAAGACTAAATGTAAACTATGCGACAGTATCCAGACGAGTAGAACGTCTGGAGCATACTTTAAGACAGCGTCTTTTTGATAGAACGCAGGACGGATATATTCCAACCGTTGAAGGTTTAATCTTATATAATAAGACATCTTTGGTAAGGGAAAATATAGAAAGTTTAGAGGAATATTTTGTTCAAGGCGGTAAATTTAAAAAAAGCGTAATTATATCAATGGTATCCTCACTGGCAGAATATTACATAATTCCTAAACTCAGTAGTTTTGTGAAAAGATATCCAGAAATTAGATTAGAAATTAATATATCAAACCGCAACGTCAGTATTCCAAGAAAAGAAGCAGATATCGCACTTCGCTTAGAACTCCCTGAAAAAGGAGAATATTTAAGCAAAAAAGTAGGAGAGATTGATTATAAACTCTGTGCTGCACCTGAGATTATAGAAAAAATAAACAAGAAAGAAAATGTTAGCATCATTACATTCAATAGTGATTTTAGCCATTTGCCTGAATCTCAGTATCTAATTCGACGTTTTGGAAATAAATCAATCCATTTCCAATCAAATTCAGTAACCACTCAACGTATTGCTGCTGAAAATGGGTATGGTGTAGCCTTACTCCCTTCATTGGCTATCAAGGATAGTCCGTTAGTTTCTATGGAATTGGATTCTCCTATAATACGTCCTATATGGATGCTGACATCCAAACATACAATGCAAATAACAGTAAGTCGATTAGTGGCTGATGAACTACAAAGAATTTTTAATGGCATGAGATGAAATAAATAATTCCAAAACTGAAATGATGTATCAGAGATATGTTTATAAATTTAGATTCAATTTTATTAAAAATGTCAAAAAATAAATAATATTTTACTTATTTTAAGGGATAACCTGAACATAACATTAATATCAAACGAAATTTTATTTTCCAAAGTGGAATTTATTAACATAAAAAAATACTTTATCAACAATTGTATTTTCAGAAAACAAAAATCAATCCCCCCTTCTATGAAGGGGGATTTTCACTATCGATATTTGGATAAAACTTTCCTATTTGGTCGATTAAACCAACCTCGGATGTATATATTATTAATAATTAGAGATCCTATTGTCACCAATGTACCAACTACTTCTGCATTAGTAAATGGCTTATCCATAATAATTCCAATCGCAAAGGCAGTTATCGGTACTAAGTTAATGAATAAAATGCCGTTTACGGGGCCTAACCTTTGTATTCCAGTATTCCAAGAGAATACAGCAATTACTCCCGCAATAGTAATCAGATAAACTAGCTCCCATGTTATTGAGAAAACTTGACTTATTGAAGGAATAGTAGTGAAACCAATACTATTAGTTAACCAAGCTATTGCTACAATGCTTAATGCTCCCAAAAATGCAGAATGAGCAGTATATCTTAAAGTGGAAAATTCAGATACATAGATGGCTCCTATGGTATATGTTACCCAACAAAATGCCCCCGATAAAATTACCAATGATGGCAATAAATTTCCACCTGTCAATGCAGTAATATCGCCTTTTGTTATTACTAAAATCACACCAAGCAGTGCAAAAATAATAGATAAAAGTGTAAATTTGGCAGGTTTAATACCTTTCATCATCCACATCATAACTACCGAAATTAAAGGCATGAGAGACATAATAATAGCACCATGTTGCGCTTTAGTATATGCCAACCCTGCGAAAGCTAATATACTAAAACCAGCAAAACCCAAGGTACCAAAAAACCATAATTTAAGAAAATTCTTCCCCGGATTTAAAGATTCAATTCCCTCTTTCAATGCAAGAATTACAATGAATATCAATGAAGCGATACCATAACGAATTAAGCTTATATGTACAGCATCCATAGTATTTAATGCGTTCTTTGCAATAGGAAACATTCCTCCCCAAGCAATTGCAGTACTCACTAAACATAAAACACCTATCAAAAATGCCATTACACTTTTGTTACTATCAGAATGCTTTTTAACTGTATTTTCTTTTTTAGATTTTAATGTGTATATATTTTCATCAGATAGCATCTCAATTAATTTTGGTGCAAGAACTTTTCCAGAGGGTGAATAAGTAATATGAGACAACATACATATTTTTTTCACTTTCACCTTATGGTCTTTCATGACAGATTTAATTTTTAACTGAATAATATCAAAATTATCTTCATATCCATAATTCACAACAACACCACATTCAACATAATTTGAAGATGTGTCACTTACTATAACTGCAACATCCTTAATTTCTTTAAAGAACCCAATTTCATTCTCTAATTCGTATACATTTATTTCATTTTCACCTTGTGAGCGATTCATTAGATAAACAGAACCATTCTCATCAATGTACCCCGTTTCTGCTGTTACTAAATACTCTTTTCCATCAACTTCTATGGATTCTGACTGTGCATTCTCGTAACAATCCATATTCATATAACTAGATATTGCAATGCGTCCTTGTTGCCCGGAAGGAATCTGATGCCCCTTAGAATCGACAACAATAATATTATTACCATGATATGCTTTACCAACACTGTAAGGGTTTGAAATAATATCACTAGGTTCAGCAAGAGCATTTACACCAGTTTCTGTAGTTCCATAATATTCATAAATATTGGGGCCAAATGTGTTAATAGCAGCTAGTTTAGTTTTTGGAGGGAAATGCTTTCCGCCAACTATGATAAACTTTAGGTTATTTTCCTTTGGTTCTATTCTTAACCCCTGATATTTTTGCAAAATATCATTAAGCAATGGTGGTGTCATAGCACTCGTACTTATCCACTCTGTCCTTAAAAGATTTGCCATTTCTTTTGTATCATGTGGAGTTGCGATGACTATTGTGGCACCAAGTTGTAAGAAAAGCCTAGCCCACCCATTACCTGCTGCATGATACATAGGCATGGCCATAAGATGCCTATCCTCAGAATTAAAGCCATATCGGGCTGTAAAATAAGAAAATCGCCGTGCATCAAATGACTTTGTTCGAATAACAGCTTTAGGTATTCCAGATGTACCCGATGTAAATGAAATACTTCTAAATGGTTTATTAGAAATATCATTTCCAATTGGCTCCAAAGAGATTTTTTCTAAATTATCGTAGCACAACCCATGATTTAAGGAACTATCAATATCTAATATAGTTGCAACTGACGCTAACATTTTTAGATCAATATTGTTAGCAATACAGTAGGATGAAGATACTATTATTATACCACAGCCAGCCATCTTTATCATTTCTATGATTTTATTCTGGGTCTGTGTATAATCAATACCAATACATGGTAGTTTTAATGTTGCAGCAGCAGATGCTAAATAAATCAATTCAAGTCGATTTGGTGAAATATAGCAAATAGATGTAACATTAGAAATATCTATAGACTTAGAGAGGTTATTTGATAATTTTTCAACAATAGTTTCATATTCATTCCAATTTACTATTTTTCCTTGAAAAACCAGTGCTTGTCTATCACCCCGAGCTGATGAAATTTCCTTTATTTTACTTAATGGAATCATTATAACTCCTCCTCTTTTATGAAAATTAATGATGTTGAATTAGTTTTAGCAAGATTAATCTTCTCCATTATAACTTCTGATATTTCTTGCCCAGGTATTAACAATGGAATACCTGGTGGATATGGTATTATGAATCCATTATAATTTCCCTTTCCATCAAAATTAAATTTCGAAGAATGATATTTCTTATCAATGGAATCTAGTGCCTTCATCAGGGCGAGAGCGTGAACGTTTTTTGAGCTTGAAATGTATGCTACGCAACCATAATTAGAATAAATATCACTCAATCTGGTCTTGTTAAAGTATGAATTAGTGCTTTATTTACACAATTCGTTCGAAAATTAGTCTTTCATGCTCTCGCCCTGGTGCCTTCATTAAATTTTTAACGCATTCATCTGTTATGCCATAGTGAAAATTAAATAATATTGAATTTTTATTATACCTACTTAAATAGATTCCATAATCATCAAACAATATATTTCTTATATGACTTCCATTAAAGGAATCATCATTAATTCTAAGCCAAACTTTGGTTGGATCCCAAATTGAATTCTTGCTATGATTTTCATCATCATAATTATTAAATAATGTCAAATTAGACTCAACAAATTTTTTTAAGTCGTGAGCTAATTTTACAGAGTTAGATGAATAAAAACTCCCTTCTTTATTAGCGTGTAAAATAGACAATTCCATACTACTAATTATTGGATAACTTGGTGAAGTTGTGTGTAATTTAAAATGCGTGTCATGCAATCGTTTAATGCATTCTATACTTCCGAAGGCATGAAGTAAACTACTTTGCCTAAAAGCAAATAGTGATTTATGAGCAGAATGACTCACAACAATATTAACATTATATTTTTTTGATAAATATCTAGCATTATAAATTGCAGTATATCTTTTTAATCCTTCATCGAAAGAAGTCCATGCACCCCATGCTTCATCTATTAAAATATTCTTCAATGATTTCGATGAGGTTATTATACATTCCAATACTTCATCTATTTTAGTTATTAATCCTTCATATGTCTGACTGTTAATTATTACAGTATCATATGGTTCCCCTTTATTTTCTTCATCTTTCAGTGCATTAATAAATGAATCTAAATCTAATCTTGTGACTTGCCTTTCCTTACAAACTTCAATATCTTCTATATACGTTATATTTTTAGTCACCATAGGAATATAAAAATGTAGAGACTGATGTATTCCTTTCTGAGCCAGAACTTTCGTTTTTTTATTGCACAGAGAGCTTACAGCAATTTGGTTTGAAAGACTAGAACCACATGTTACATATAAAGTCGTATCTGTCCCAAATACTTCCTTAGCCATTTCCATAGACAATTTTAATTGTTTTGCAGGGCAAACAAGAGAGTCAAAAAATGGCTGTGTAATTGTCTTTTCAAATTTAATAAAATTATTTAATAAATAATGATATTGTTCTTTGAATTTTGATCTATCTAAAGATTCAATATTTTGTATGGGAAGAACATGAAAAGAAGATTTATTTAATTTAGAAATTCTTTTCAGGTCATTAAAAAAATACAATTGATCAAAACTATCCATAACGTTATCACTTATATAATAAAAACAAATTAAGAAAAAATCTTTTAAAATATCAACGAGATTACAAACAATACGTTGGTTAAAAAATACGACATGCAAATATTTTCAAACTGAGCAATACATTATTTTAATTTTCAAAAAAATCAAATGGTAATTTTTGCTTGTTAAACATGCATTTTTTCGTCTATATACGTAGAATTAAGTATTTTTCATTGGTAATTTTTTATGATTAATAATATGAATAATAAAAATGACGCTAATTATTAGCGTTAAAAGTTATCTTTATACCAATCGCCATTGAAGATGCTTGATTTCTTATCCAAACCAGATCATGCTTGCAACTATGAAAATTCATCTGACACCAGAACAAAAACGTGCCCTCGAATTGATGCATGATACAACTCGTGATAGTCGAGTCTGTGATCGCATCAAGGCCGTGCTTTTGGCGTCAGAGGGCTGGACAGCTCAGATGATTGCCCAGGCCTTACGTATTCATGAAAGTACGGTAAGCCGTCACCTAAAAGATTTCATCGCGCAGGAAAAACTCACCCCAGAAAACGGCGGTTCTGACAGCCATCTCTCTGCCAAACAAACCGCCGAGCTGGTTGATTATTTGACGGCAAATTTGTTGCATACGACCGCTCAAATTGTGGATTATGTACGAGCTCGTTGGCAGGTGTCTTTTAGTGTGGGTGGAATGACGAAATGGCTTCACCGCCAAGGTTTCAGCTACAAAAAACCAAAGGGCGTTCCTCATAAATTCGATGCGGATAAGCAGCAACAATTTATTGATGACTATCAGTCTCTGAAAGACCGGGCAGGTCAGAATGAACCTATCCTATTTATTGATGCGGTGCATCCTTCGCAGTCCACAAAGCTCAGCTAGGGTTGGATGAAAGCAGGAAAAAATCAGGTAAAAGTGGTCGAAACCACCGGCAGTCGTACCCGTCTCAATATTTTGGGTGCCCTCAATTTACAACGAATTGAAGACACCGTGATCCGTGAATACCCGAGTATCAATGCCGAAAATATCGCGTATTTTTTCTGCGCTATCAGAGAAACTTACCCACTTTCGCAAAAAATTCATATTATTCTGGATGGGGCGGGTTACCACCGGGCAGAATGGGTGAAAGAGGTGGCGTATGTACTTAATATTGAACTGCATTACCTACCGCCTTACAGCCCAAACCTCAATCCAATAGAGCGATTGTGGAAGTATATGAATGAGCAAATACGTCACAATGTTTATTTTCCGGATGCGAAAACATTCCGCGAAACCCTTCGCCACTTTTTTCATGTCACCTTGCCAGAAAAAGCGAAAGAACTCACGACTCGACTGACTGACAACTTTCAGATTTTAAAACCTGCATCTTCAAGTTAGATTG
>NZ_JAQRFK010000106.1 GCF_028598745.1 Xenorhabdus sp. IM139775 | reverse complement strand
TCAGATGATAAACAGCTTGTTCGGGATTGAAAACAGGATTTGTCTGGCGGCAATAGCGCGGTGGTCCCACCTGACCCCATGCCGAACTCAGCAGTGAAACGCCGTCGCGCCGATGGTAGTGTGGGGTCTCCCCATGCGAGAGTAGGGCACTGCCAGACATCACTTTAGTCAGAAAAGCCATCCCTCACCGGATGGCTTTTTTGCGTTTAAAAATTTTATTTGATGGATTGATATAAACTATAGCCTGCTATTGTCCCTGCTATATCATAAGCAATATCATGCCAACTCCAGCCTGTTCCTGATGGGCGGCTATCATAAAGCTCTTTTGCTGCACCAAGACTCATTGATAGTAATACACCAAATTGTACACTTTCACGATGCCCCCAATGTTGACGATCACCGTAAGCATTTCCTGCGGCAGCGACAATTGCAGAAAATAAGAAATGTTGCGTTTTATCTTTCCCTGTCCAGTTGTCATTTGCTTGACGTATATTGGAGCAAGAAGTATTCAAAAGAATAGGGGAGATTATTAATATATTTTGTATCAGAGTGATGATGCGTTTTTTCATCGTTATTTTCGCCATGATTTATTTTTCTAAAATCATAGCTGTTTGATAAATAAGATACAAAAATCCCCTCTGGCAATAGCGAGAGGGGACTCAAAAAAATGATAATTAATTATCTATTTTACAGTATTCTGCTGATTAATCGGTCCACCCGAATACGGCGTAAACGTCGTATCAGCTTGCGTACTTTGACAGGATAGAGCTGGATATTCTCCAGTTCCTGATAGCTCTGGATAATTTTTGTATGGGCACGGATGCAGTCCAACTCCATTGCACATTGATCTTTCATCTCTTGATGGGGATCGTGAATAAGAATGGCATTTTCCAGATCCAATCCCCATGCGCGAGGATTAAGGTTATTACCCGTCATTAATTGCCATTTATTATCAACCCAGACCCCTTTTAAGTGATAAGTATTATCTTGATCTTTCCACAACCGGATAGTGAGTTGCTGGTTATCGATGAACTTTTGCAGCCGACTCGTGAATCGACGCAAGTTAATTTCATACAGATAAGGCAATGCGCCAATGATCTTAAAGGGTTCTTCTGGTGGAATATAAAAATCGTTGGCTGTTTTGTCACCAATAATAATCTCAACGTGTTTCCCTTGACGGAGTAGCCGAGATATTGCACGCACTAACACGGCGGGCAAATTAAAATAAGGTGTGCAGATAACCAACTTATTTTCGGTACAAGACATGAGATGGTAAATTGTCTTGTTCAACAGGTTCTTTTTGCCCAATCCAACAAGGGGAGTTACCGCCAATTCTTCATTTGATGCTTGATTTTCGATGTGATATTCGGCATTTTTCAATGAAGTACGAAATTGACGGATCAAATTTTTAATTTCAAGGCTACGGGGACGATTGTGGCAGGCCAAATTTTTTACGGCTTCAGCGCTAATAATGCTGTCATCAATAAATTGCTTCATGATCGCGGCAAGTTTAGCATTATGCAGCAAATGATAACGGTCGTAACGATATTTTTCATGGCGGTGCAGATAAACATCATTAATGCTGGCTCCGCTGTAAATAACCGTATCATCGAAGATAAAGCCTTTTAGATGTAAAACACCCAGTGCTTCCCGCGTGTTCACGGGAACACCCAAAATGGAAATATTGGCATCAGGGTAGCTTTCAGCCATGGAACAGTACCAATCTGCATTTGTTGCCGCTGCTTCTGCACCAATACGACCACGTTGAGCACGATGCCAATCAACCAGGATTTTTATATCCAACTCAGGGCGCTTTTGTTTCGCGGTATATAATGCGGCTAGAATATCCCGCCCTGCATCATCATTTTCTAAATACAATGCGGCGATATAAATATGCTTTTGGGCATTTGCTATACGTTCCAATAAGGTGCTGCGAAACATTTTAGTTTGATAAAGCGTTTCAATGTCAGCAACTGATTGCGGTAGCTTAGGCAGTTGTGCAAGGTGTTGTTGGTATTTTGCTTGTTTAAATTTGGACAACATCACAGTGCGTTTTTTCTCTTAGTTTAGATGGAATCAATACCATCATAAGGTGTATGAATCAAAATGATCTGGTGATGATACCATTAGTTTGACTCATTGTGAGTATGAATTAACGCTCTTGGGCTGATTGCTTTAAGTCTGTGCGTTTAATCACGAAGTGAGAATTTTCAGTACTCATCATGAGATATATGCCGGATTTTTTGCTAGAGCTTCAACATAAGATTAACAATGCCGTCCTCTAACTGTATGTCAATGTTAAACCCTAGTTTTTTTGCAAGTTGGATCATGCTACGGTTTTCAGGCATGGTGATAGCTGTCAGCGTCTGAATACCATGTTCTCTTGTGTAGTGAATCAGCTTCGTCATGAGCTGATAGCCTAACGTAACCCCCTTGAGATCTGAACGGACTAATACTGCAAATTCTGCTTCGATATTATCAGGATCGGCCATGGCACGAGCGACACCAATAATTTCAGGTGTTGTTGCCGGATGACGGAGCGCCACGAATGCCATTTCTCGGTCATAATCAATTTGGGTCATGTTTGCCAGATCATCATGAGTAAACTCGCTGATTTCACTGAAATAGCGGTAATAAAGATCTTCTTTCGTCACTTGGCCGATAAATTCTTTCAGCAAAGGTTCATCTTCTGGCAGGATTGGCCGTAGCAAACATTCGAGATTACCTTTTATATGGATAGTTTCTTCCAGCTCGTTGGGATAAGGCCGGATAGCCAGTCTTTTGCGGGGATCACCGGCTGCTGGCGTCAATTCCATTGTCACATCCAATAGGGTGAACTCATTGCCTGATGCAAGCAGTGGATGAATGTTCATGCGAGTAATCTCAGGACAATCGATCAGAAGATTGGATACTCTGACTAATAACTGGCTAAGAGCAGGAATATCCAGTGGTAAAAGTGAACCACCTGATTTTATTTTACCGCGCTTAACTGCCTGAATAACCAGATAACGGGCTAACGCCATATTAAGAGGAGGGAGAGCGACAACCGCCTGTGTTTCATGTACCCAATCAACTCCTCCCTCCCCAAGCATGATTAAGGGGCCAAATATCTCGTCTTGCTCAATAGAAATTCTCAGCTCTTGTGTACCAGCCCGGTTAGCCATGCTCTGAACTAACAATCCATGAATTCTGGCTTGCGGGAAATTCTGTTTGACACGTTCAATGATTGCTTGCGTTGCTGTTTTGAGTTCATCGGCATTACGCAAATAAAGCATCACACCCTGAACCTCTGATTTATGTGGGATATCTGGTGAACGGAGTTTTAATGCCACGGGATAGCCAATTTTTTCTGCAATATTGACGGCATCCTCACCGGAATGCGCGATCCAAGTGGGTAAGGTATTTAAACCGTAAGCATCAAGAATAGGTTGTACTTCATGGGTGTCCAGCCGGACATTCCCGTTATCAAGAGCCTGCTGGATACATTCATGGGCCCGGGTCGTATTCGATGTAATGCCAATTGGCAAGGAGGGTGTTTCTTTGAGTTGTTTTTGGTTGCGCTGATATTCCACCATATGCATAAATGCGGTAATGGCACCTTCTGGGGTCCGGTAAGTCGGAATACCCGCCTCACTAAACAAATGCCGGGCTTCCAGTGAAGAGTATTCTCCGCACCAATTCGTGAAAATAGTAATCCATTTTCCACGAGGATGCTCTTTAATGGCCTGTATGACCCGAACCGCCGTAGTTTTGCTGTGGGATATGGCACAAGGAGAATGGATTAACAGCAAAGCATCATAATCATGGCTATCCAAAAGTAGTTTGAGTGTAGCAACGTAGCGTTCGGTTGAGGAATCATCACCGATATCCAAGGGATTACGCAAAAGAAGCGTGTCGGGAAGTAGGCCAGACAACCTATTTATCGTTTCCTCTCCTAATATCGCGAGTTTTCCTGTCCTCCTGAATAGCTCATCCAGCGCCATTGCTGCCGGTGCGGAACCATTACTGACGATTAACAAACGTTCTCCGCGCAATGGCCGCATAAAACTCAATGTTTCCACAGCGGAAAACATTTCATGCGTATCTTGTACACGCAGTAATCCGGCACGTTGAATGGCGGCGTCATAAGCCGTATCGAAACTTTGTTGTTCTCCCAATAACTGTTGAGCTTTTCGGGTTCGGCTGCTTTTCACGACCAGAATGGGTTTATTGCGTGAAGCGCTTCGGGAGGCAGAAAGAAAACGCCGGGCATCGCTGATATGTTCGAGATGCAACAAAATAGCACTGGTCTTACTATCTCTTGCCAGAAAGTCGAGCAAGTCATCAATATCAATATCAACACTGTCACCCAGGGCAATAAAATACGAAAAACCAATATTGCGGTGATTAGCCCAGTCCAGGATGGTGTTTGATATTGCTGCTGATTGTGAAATAAAAGCCAGTTTCCCCTTAAGGATAGGAATGGGCGAAAAACTGGCATTCAGCCCGCTCCACGGTGCCAGAATGCCAAGGCTATTTGGCCCCAGAATTCGAATATGATGCTTTTGGCTGCACTGCTTCAATTCCGTGAATTGTGATGGTGGAGAGGATAAGATAATGACAGTCTTGCAGCCGTGTTGAGCCAGTTGCTCCAGCAAAGGTAAATTGCGACTGTGATGGGTGCAGATCACCGCCAAGTCTGGGGTCAAAGGCAATTTGTCGATAGAAGGATAAGCTAACACCCCCAGAACGGCATATTTATTTGGTGTTACGGGAAGAATCGGTCCCGTAAACCCACCCATTAACAGATTTCGCATCAACACTGAACTGGCTTTTTCTGGCTTTTCAGAGGCCCCAATAACGGCGATCGATTTAGGGCGTAATAATGCTTCAAGTCCGCGCTGGCTCATTTCTGGGGTTCCTTATCAGTTATCACATCAATAAACAATCACTGTTGATTAAACAATTAGCATGAACAACTTTAGCCACCATCAGTGACTTTAGCGCGGATTGTCAAGCATTACTGTGATTTATTCCTACAGATGATTAGATTTTCCGGCCAGATATTGTTCACGAAAGTGATTAAAATGGCTCAACAAGGATTGTGATGCGGCAACATCCCCTGCCAATTCCAGTGCCGCCGCCGCGACTTCAGCCGTACAATGTTGCTCTATTCTGGAAGGTATCCGAAGTAAATAGTCCATTTTGGCAATATTATTCATAGACAACAGGGGAATATCATCCAAATATGGACTTTTGCGAAACATTTTTCTTGCTTCGGGCCAAGTACCATCCAATATAATGAACAGCGGTGGTTTCGGGTTCGCAGGGAGCTTCTGATACACCGTGCGGGGAGGCGTAGCATAACTGTCTGGGAAGATCAGATAGGGCTGTCGGGTTGGGTCGCACAATGCTTCAAGCATGTGTTGATCAGGCTCGGTTCTCGACCAGAGAAAAGCGAGTGTATCGGGCAGAACATCTGCAATCAACTTTCCGGTATTGCTGGGTTTCATCGGCTCAGTATCAAACATGATGAGACAAAAGCGGCTTGCCGCATTTGCCGGTGAGATCATTTCACACAGGCATTTTTTTTGGGGTAATAAACAATGCAGGCAACGCTGCACCCGACACCCCCTTGCCTGAAAAGGGCGGGTAGAGCGGGCGAGGCGGAGTTGGCGAAGCTGATAAACGGCGTTGTTATTTCTCATTTAAGAACTCAAACATGTTCGTGAATAAAGCCAGTAAAAAATTAGCGGATATTTTAATGGATTGTCGTTGCCAGAGGTAGCTTCGGGCGCGCACATCGGGTAATCTTCGCGCCATAACGCAGTTGGAGAAAAAAATGAACGATTCCTATAGTGGTAAGAACGGCAAAGTCAAAGTAATGTATGTCCGCAATAATGAGGACAATAACGATAGCCGTAAAGACGGAGATCGTCGTAAAAACAGTGGCAGCCGTAAAAATGATAACCGTCCGTTTGGCAAAGAGCGTGAACAGGGTGACCGCCGTCGCGGCAGTGAACGCCCGCCACGCTCAGACGATCGTTCTCCGTGGAGAACGATCTCCCGTCCAGAGGGAGAATCTCTTAAACCAGAGCACAGTGGGATTAGTGGCAAAAGTCATATTGATCCAGAACAGCTTCGTCGTCAGCGTCTGGAAGAAACCCGTATCTATGGGGAAAACGCTTGTCAGGCAATGTTTCAGAGTCGTCCTGATGCGATTGTTCGGGCTTGGTTTGTTCAATCAGTCACCCCGCGTTTTCGCGACGCTTTGAAATGGATGGCGGCAAATCGCAAGGCTTACCATGTGGTGGATGATGAAGAGCTGTCTAAGGCATCAGGGACAGAGCACCACGGTGGCGTATGTTTCCTGATTAAGAAACGCAATGGCTTGGATGCGGAAACCTATTTGCAGCAGGCACCCGCAAAAGATTGTGTGCTGGCATTGGAAAACGTAGGTAACCCACATAATCTTGGGGCAATTATGCGTAGTTGTGCGCATTTTGGCGTACAAGGTGTGATTTTGCAGGATACCGCGATGCTGGAATCAGGCGCGGCTGTCCGTACAGCAGAAGGCGGTGCTGAACACATCAAAGGCATTGATGCCGATGGGTTTACGACTACACTGAATAAATTCCGCGATGAAGGTTACACCATTGTGACGACATCAAGTCATAAGGGAAGCACGACACTGGCACAAGCCACATTACCAGAAAAAATGGTTTTAGTATTGGGTCAGGAAAGTGACGGGCTGAGTGACAGCACTTGGGAAGATGGTGACATTCGTCTTTCTATTGGTGGAACCGGTCGAGTGGAAAGCCTGAATGTTTCTGTTGCAACCGGTATCCTGTTGGCGGAGTGGTGGCGTCAGAATAAAGTTTAACTTATCTCTGGAATAGATTTTCAAGTTGCCATTGGGTAAAGAACAGTGACTTGAAAATAGAAAGAGAGAGTTTAATTTCCATTATTAATGAGGCCCTGTCTATTGAGTCAGGGCCTTTATTTTATCTTCTGATTTATTGAGTTTGTTTTTTATTTCGTAATGAAAAATGTTTCGTTAAATTAAATAAAAACATTTGGTATTATTTTAATTTGAAATCATTATGTTGGAATTTATTTATCACGCTAAGATTTAAATAATCCACATAAACACCATGCCATTTATGATTTTATCCATATTATTAATCGGT
>NZ_JAQRFK010000105.1 GCF_028598745.1 Xenorhabdus sp. IM139775 | reverse complement strand
TTATTTGCCGCCCATTCATCAACTTCTTTTGCCATCCATAGCATAGAACGGATACCCAGCCTGCGAGGTTTAGGAAAATTTCCCTGCCGAATCAAATGGTCGATTTGTGATTTTTCCAATCCGGTCTTCTTCATCACATAGTCCAGACGAATGAAAGTCAGAGTTTCCATCATTCCTGCCCTCCCTGATTGTAAACTCGTTCCACATAACGCCCACGACCATCCCCATGCCCCAAATCCATTGAGACCAATGCTCGTGCTTCTTGGTGGCTAAAGCCATTTTGTTGGTAAAACGCCAGTGCATCCTGTGCCCACGCATAACGCAAACTATGAGGAGAATGGCAGCCCGTTAAACCAATCCTTGTGGTATGGGTTCGCCAATAGTTCATGGCCTGTTTGAGATCCGGTTTATCAATCAACCTGCCACCTCGTTGTTCTGCAATAGCAATGGCCTGCTCTACAGCCTCTTTCACCGCAGCAACATCCAGTACACGGGTTTGTCTTGGCCGGCCGCCTTTTGTACCGAAAACAATATGAAGTTTCGGTTCTGGTTGCTCTAACTGCTTCCGCCAACTTTTCAATGAAACACTACATTGCACCGCTTCCTGAGAACGCAGCCCCATCAAGCGGGCAAGTTTCAATGTGACTGCAAACCCGGCATCACGCTCAAGTGCCTTCTGATACACAGTCTGAAACGTGGCATCAGGGATCGCCTGCTTCGTTCCGGCGCGACTGGCTCCATTTAATCCCAACGCCTTATTGCTCAAACTCGGAGAGGTTTCCAGTTTCTCCCGACCTGCTATGCGGAAAATATTACGCAGCGCAGACATTTCATTCTGCACTGTTCGTTTAGCAATGCCCTGAGATAGGCGGGCATCAACATAATGTTCCACATGCTTGGTTTTTAAATGACTGAGACTTTTAACCTGAATATTCAGGCTCAATAACAACGCGCCCAAACGCCCTGCAATCCGAGTGCGGTCATGGCAAGTTTTATGACTGCCGCCACCCTGCCGGGCAAAAAATTTCAATTCCTTAATCAATCGGCTCATCTGATTCCCCTACTTAATTAAAAATTGGCTAAAATAATCATGTTTAGATTTGGCAAGGTGTATGCAGCCTGATTTCTCCTTGGGTTTAAAGCCCGTTCAAAAGCGACCGGCGCATACACTGAGCCACTCATCTGAAACCCGAACAGTTGTCCGTACTCCATAACGCATTTGCAAGGATGGGTAATATGAGTCAGCCAAATCCACTCTGTGTTGGTATTGATGTTTCAAAAGCAACGCTTGATATCGCTGCCAGCAGTGATATTGCTCAGTTCACTGTCGGTAATGACTCTGACGGCTTTGATACCATTATTGCCGAACTCAAAAAATACCCCGTCGTACTGATCCTGATGGAAGCGACCGGTGGACTTGAGGCTGCCGTAGCCTGTGAGTTGCAGGCCAACGGTTTTGATGTCGCTGTGGTCAATCCTCATCAGGCACGAGATTTTGCCCGTGCTATGGGATATCTGGCAAAAACTGACCGTATTGATGCCAGAGCGCTCGCTCAGATGGCTGAAGTCATTAATCATCATCCTGAGCGGCAACGCTTTATCAGGGCCTTGCCGGATGCTGAGCGTCAGGTTCTTGCTGCCATTGTAGTGCGCAGACGTCAGTTGATTGCGATGATAGTAGCTGAACGTAACCGACTGCACCTCGCTCATCCACAAAGCAGGAAAAGCATTAATATTATTATCAAAGCATTGGAAGATGAGCTTGCCCGAATTGATACTGACATGAACAACCACATCCAGAATCACTTTAAAGAGCTTGCTGATCAACTGAGCCGTGTTAAAGGCATTGGAACCATGACTACCGCGGCTTTGATGGCGGAGGTTCCCGAACTGGGTAGTCTCTCGCGGCGTGAAATCAGTGCTCTTGTCGGTGTGGCTCCGGTTAATCGGGACTCGGGAACCATGCGGGGTCGACGAACCATCTTTGGTGGCAGGGCTGGCGTGCGAACCGCGTTGTATATGGCAGCCCTCGTGGCAACACGTTTTAACCCTGTGATAAAAGTTTTTTATGAGCGTCTGCTGGCCGCCGGAAAGCCCAAAAAAGTGGCGTTGGTTGCCTGTATGCGAAAGCTGCTGACTATCCTGAATGCGATGCTCAGGAAGAACGAAGAATGGGATGAATCTTACCATCAGGTTATTCCGTAATTTTGTTGGTCAAGACAGTTGCTTTTGATACTTTTTTAATCAATGAAATGCAGTGTCAGATGCATTGTGTGGTTAAGCAGGCATGAGCCTGTCATCGTCATGTTGCCCTTTTGCCGCGGCGTCACTTTCAGCGGTAAATCCGCAAAAAGTGATGCCTTAACGCTCGCAAACAGTCAGCAAAAGTAGAGCAAGCGTTGAAATGCCAATAGGCACAGCCAAACGCCACAAGGTTAAGGCTCAAACGGTAGCAATAAGCTAATTGTTTAGGTGTAAAGAAGCCGCCCGCTAAATATTTCAAGCAGACATACTAAGCATGAGCGAGATGCGCGAAAGCAATCCTGCTCATTGAGGTGAAATGAGATCGAGACGTAATTCAACCCCATAGTGCGTAAGGCTGATGGGTTTTATCACCTGACGCTAATGTGAAATGTAAGCAAATATTCTTGCTTACCTAAGAGTGGATCTTCCCCACCCTGAAGGCAGCTACGAAAGGTAATGAAAATCACAACCTAACGCGCCTAAGTACCGTTGGTACTCTATTAGTTAAAAAGACCTTCATCGCCGGACGGTGGGTTATGTGTCCGGCGATATCTGCTTCCAAAAGTGCGCAGATGTACCGCAATGTTCGCTCTCCCTTCCAGGCTACGGGAGTTTTTCTAGTCGCTCGAAAGCGCTTCCTTTCAGACTATAGGAAGCATTGGTGACCATCGGTGATGGTGATTGAACGAACTTAGATTAACTAATCTTTTTGATAGTGGCAAGTGAGAGGGAGATTTTTATAGACACACGAATAAGTCTTTTATCTCTGCGATCTACGCAATTATCCTAATCAAAGGAGCTTCTTTTCCTTATAAGGGTTCGTAATCTATAAAATAAAAATTGTAGTGTGTATAGTCAAATTTGATGGATTACTTTGTACAAAAGAAACTGCTGGTTTGAGTGATGACTAACTCGTTTTTGCCCCATGGGGTGTTGGTGCCGATAGCTGAATTACATCGGCAACCTATTTTTACAATACATAACATAAAATAATGCCCAGGTTATAGTAGCCATAGACTTATGCTCTCCATAACAACTAACTATTTAATACACGACCTTCATTAATACACAAACGTACAAGACAAATATTCTGTCATTAACTAAATATATTATTCACATAACAACACGTGGAGAATTGCTTAAGATGTTTGATACAAAAATTGCCTTTATAGTGCGGGATGATTTACAAACGTGGCAGAAACTTAATGTGGTTGCATTCCTTGCAACGGGCATTGCCTCATCTGCATCTGAGATTATAGGTATCCCATATATCGACTCGTCTGGCCATAAGTATGGAAGCATGTCTGGACAACCCATGCTTATTTTTGGGGCTGACCTCAATTCACTTCAAAATGTTCATAGAAAAGGCTTGGAGCGGGATCTTCTTCTAATTCCTTACGTCTACACAATGTTTTCAACAGGTCATGATGAAGCGAACCGAAAGGTTTTTTTAGCTGAAAATACTGATAATATGAATTTAGTTGGCCTCGCTGTGTATGGCCCAAAGAAATCTGTAGATAAGGCAATAAAAGGGTTATCTCTTCACAAGTGATTATTATGGTTCTATCTCATTAAGCTCCGTTTGGATAAGGTGGCTTTTTATTGATTGACCTGACGACAATGACTCGAAAAGCTTTCAAACGCCTGCATTCTCCTGCTGGTATTATCGCTCAGTGTGTTCACTGTTATCTGGCCTACGTACTGAACCTACGTAATCTGGAAGGATATAATCAACACCAACAAGTTAACCTTGGATACAGGGGTGAAAAAAGTGTGGATCCCAACAAATTTTCGGCATCACGATCCTCATTAGTTCCCAGAAACTGGAGGATCCATAGATGAAAGATATACCCGTTGGAGTAGATATCACAAAACATTTGATACAAATCCACTTCATCAGAGAACACACGGGTAAAGTGGTTAATAAACAAATTCGCAGGACTAATTTTCTGATGTTTTTCAATCAACGGGGACGGTACATAGTTGGCATAGAATTATGTGATGGTTCACAGTACTGAGCACGAAAACTGAAAAAGCAAGGGCATCAGGTGCGATTGTTCAAATTTGATTCGTTGAGGCCTTCGTAATGGGAAACAAAGATGATGTCTTGGATTATCTGGATGGCGGTTCAGCAGCTCAGTCCATCGGCTGCTATTAAAACAGAAAACCCGCAGGCCTATCCTATCCCTTCACTGCTTTCGTCAACAATTAGTAAAATTCAGAACGATCCAAATTAATGTCCTACATGGCCTGTTTCTTGAATTTGATGAAACTATGTATAAGGGTAAGCAATTTCCTGAGACACCGGAATGGCTAATTCTTTCTTATCCAGTAGTTTGGAGAACAGTATCTGCAAGTTGATAGGTTGGATAGATGACACCGAAAAATAGTTATTCTACCTAGATAGATAAGATGATACCTGTAAGAGATTGTTGAGAATTCCAAGTGTGAGGCCGTTAATCACGGCGGTGATGATGGGAGAAGCCTTCGCCTTTAAATCCGAGTGGGCTTCGCCACTTACGTGGGATTGGTTCCCAATCAAATTAGGGGCGAGGAGAAAATTCGCCTGCTGAGTATTAGCAAACGAAGAGATACTTATTTACGAGTCTTGTTTATCCACGGGGCACGGATGGTGACTTTACTAGCTAAAAGGCGGGAGCCTAGATAACCGAATTGAAAAAGCGACACCCCACAAATCTGGCTATGGTGGCGATAGCGAACAAATTGACCGTACGGTGTGGACACTTGCCGTTCATCACTGGGAATATCGGAAAGATTACGTCAGTCTCAGGCTATCTTGATTTACGCCAAATGCTGACAAATATTGAATTTGAATATAGATGAATACAAAAAAGTTGTGTGAGCACCCAGCGTGATGATAAAGATAGGTAAGACCTTGACTCATTAAATCTGAATATTCATTTGGACTTAAAGCCCGCAAGACGAATAAGGCATGAGTCAGCGAATCTCATAGTGGCGCACATTGCACTTATTGTGTTAATCCAGCGCCAGTAACGTAGGTTTGTAATAAGGACGGATATAGAGCTGCAATCTACCCATCAAAATCAAAACAACGAAAGCCTTACAAACGGGATGCGTTCATATAGATAAGCATAAAAAATAATGAGGGACTTACTCATGGCAAAACATATCGTATTCTCCGCTAACGGCGGCCCTGAAGTGCTCCAATATTGCGAATTTACGCCTGCCAACCCGGCTGATGACGAAGTACAGGTTGAGAATAAAGCGATTGGCATTAACTATATTGATACCTATATACGCTGCGGGTTATACCCAACAACCAATCTGCCCAGCGGAATAGGAACTGAAGCGGCAGGGTTTGTCTCCAAGATTGGGGCTAAGGTGACCTCCTTTAAAGTCGGCGATCGGGTAGTTTATGCACAATCAGGACTTGGCGCTTATAGTGAAGTTCATAATGTGGCAGAAAGAAAATTAGCACGGTTACCAGATACTATTTCGTTTGAGCAGGCTGCTGCATCATTTTTGAAGGGATTGACTGTTTATTACCTTTTCCGGCAAACCCATAAAATTCAGGCAGGGGAAACGTTCCTGTTCCATGCCGCCGCGGGAGGAGTGGGTTTAATTGCCTGCCAGTGGGCAAACGCATTGGGTGCTAAATTGATTGGTACAGTTAGTTCAGATGAGAAAGCGACTCTAGCCAAAGCTGTAGGAGCATATCAAACCATAAACTATAAGCGCGAAAATATTGTTGAACGTGTGTCGGAAATTACGGCAGGGAAAAAAGTCTCCGTCGTTTATGATTCTGTTGGCAAGGCCACATGGCTGGATTCATTGGATTGCCTGAAAAAACACGGCTTGATGGTCAGTTTTGGTAATACTTCTGGTCCTGTGACTGGCGTTGATTTGGGGATACTTAGCCAGAAAGGCTCACTGTTTGTAACCCGCCCAACGTTAAATGACTACATCACTACCCGTCAGGAATTGGATGAGGCGAGCAAAACATTATTTGAGCTGATTGCCAATGGCAAAATCAATATTGACGTATCTGAAAGCCAGAAATTCCCACTCAGTGAGGCAATCAAGGCACATCGTACTCTGGAAAGTCGCGCTACTCATGGTTCCAATCTGCTTATTCCTTAATTGCCTCTGGACGTTATTTCTGAACCTGAGCGGATTACATCCGCTCAGACCGCTGACAAACTGAAGTGGTCAATAAAAATTGGTCACAATCTTAGCGTTTTTCCAAAATAATCGTTCTGATTCGTTTGGTGTTAACCCATTGTTATACCAATGAGGACGAACTTGGCTGTAATAGCCTGTGATATAATGGATGATGGCGCGAAAAGCTTCACCAAAATTGGCATAACCTTCTTCAGGCACCCATTTACTCTTTAAGCGCCTAAAAAAGCGTTCCATCGGGCTATTATCCCAGCAATTTCCCCGGCGGCTCAGGCTTTGTTTGAGACCATAACGCCTCAATAACTGCCGGAAAGCTTTGCTGGTATAGTGACTGCCCTGATCACTGTGAAACATCACACCTTGTGGTTTTCCCCTTGATTCAAACGCCATGACCAAGGCTTTCTTTGTCAACTCAGAGTCCGGAGAGAACGACATCGCCCAGCCAACAGGCTGACGGGCAAACAGGTCAAGGACTACTGCCAAATAAGCCCAACGCTTGCCTGTCCAGATATAGGTGACATCACCGCACCAAACCTGGTTGGGCTCGGTGACGGTGAACTGACGGTCAAGGAAGTTCGGAATATCAATATGTTCTTGCTCCCGATGCGAATAACGGTGTTTTTTCTGCTGGCGACTGGTCAGTCCCATCTCAGCCATTAACTTTCCGGCCCGCCATCGGCCCAAGGGGAGGCCTTTTGCGGTCACCATAGTCGCAATGCTTCGTGCGCCGGCTGAGCCGTTGCTTTCGTTAAACGCTTCCCGGACCAGACTTTTGAGTTTAACGCGTTCAGCATCCGGTTTATTCTGCCGATGGTGCCAGGCCTGATAGCTACTGCGATAGACTCCGAACAGTTGACAAAGGAAAGCCACAGGATAAAGCACTCTGAATTGCTCGATTAACGAGAACTGTTCAGATAGTCCGACATCAAGAGTGCTGAGGCTTTTTTTAAGACTTCATTCTCCATTTCAATCCGTTGCAGTTTCTTTTTCAATTCACGGATTTCAATTTGCTCCGGCGTGATAGGCAGGGCGTTGGGGGATTTACCTTGCCGCTCCAGGGTCAACTGGCGAACCCAGCGCCCCAAGGC
>NZ_JAQRFK010000104.1 GCF_028598745.1 Xenorhabdus sp. IM139775 | reverse complement strand
GGTTATGGTTCTTGGTCAACTGTTCACTAAAAGCATGATCCCCACGATGGGCACAATAGCAGCTTGATAATTGGCTTATAGGACTTATCTTTATATAAAAAGTCCTTATTTATATAAGGACTTTTGGGGGAAGGTTCTAATCGTTATTTGCGATCAAATTTAGGAGTGTTCAATAACAATCGTTCCAATTTCTGGATTGCTGAAACTGATAATGTAATCCAACCTGAGTTCATAGGTTTCTTCAGTTGAATCGATGAGAAGATATTCAATTTTTTTTCTTAAAATTAAGCTGTTAGCTTTCCCTTCAAATATTTCACCATTTCGCAATTGGAGATGCAAATGTAGCTGGCGTTGGCAGGCTAGCTCAAGGTTATCGTAATCATCACAGTTAATTGGTTGATATTCTTCGTTATCTATAGACATATTTGCTCACCACTATGTTAGTGGCGGTTATCGTGCCGCCCGTGATTGACCTAAATCGAACGTAAAATGCTACTTACGACTATAGCACAGTAAGCTTCCCGTGATTACTGCATCAGTTGGTGAGAATTTTGTTGCAACAGGAAGCCGATTAAACCTGTATCTTATCATTACTGAATGGAATAGAGTCATACTATTTGGTTTTTCTCTCCGTGCATTTTGCAATACGGTAAAGTAGCGTCAACGTTGTGACGTAAAATTTATGTTTCATTTGAAACTTATTAATTATCTTTTTGGATTTATCGGATTAAATGATGAATAGAAAAATATTATTTACCTTGTTGGTTGCTGGGGTATTCACCGCGACAGGGTGTCAGAATACTTCCCCGACACAGAATAACCCCGTATTTCAGGAGCAACTCCTGTCAAGCGAGAACGTGTTTAGTGGTGTCGTGCCTTGTGCGGATTGTGCAGGTATCGAGACGACCTTACAGCTTGCTCAGGATGGGACATATATATTGGGGCGAACTTATCTGGAAGCCAAAAGTGAGGAAAATACGTTCTTTGAAACGGGTCATTGGGTGATAAAGGGCAAAAAGATTGTCTTGAGTCAGCAAGACGGCAAAAAATCTTATTTTCTGATGAAAGGTGAAAACGTGGTTATGCTGGATATCAACGGTGAGCCAATCCAATCAAGCTTTAATTATGAATTGGATAAAATAAAACCGAAAAAGCTGGCAGGCGAATACAGCTATTTTGCTGATTCGGCGCTTTTTACGGAATGTGGCAGCGGAAAGCGTTATGATGCTGCCGAAAATATCGATTTAGAACGTGGTTACAGTGCTACGGGAGTGGAAGGCGGAACTCCGGTTTACGTGGAAATAGAAGGCTACTATACGCTGCGTCCTTCAATGGAAGATGGGCTGTTTGACAATGCGGTGATCCAGACAGGCAAAATTCGTTTTGATAAGACTTCTTCCTGCCATAGCAAGAAATAACGTATAAACGGTGGATCACCGATTGAAAAACCTGCGTAATAAGTACGCAGGTTTTCTTTATTTAAGCGAATACCCTCTGGTAAGATTAAGCCTGTTGGATATAGCCTTTCAGGCAACCAACAACCTCTTCCAGTTTCAGCATTTGCTTGTCACCAGTACGGCGGTTTTTATATTCGACTTCACCGTTATCCAGATTACGATCACCGATAACCAGAGTATTTGGTACACCGATGAGCTCCATGTCAGCAAACATCACGCCAGGGCGCTCTTTACGATCATCGAAAATGGCATCAATGCCGCTGGCGCGTAATTCTGCGTATAATTTTTCAGCGGCTTCTTTCACCCGGTAAGATTTATGCATGTTCATTGGCAGGATGGCCACTTGGAATGGGGCAATGGCATCTGGCCAGATAATGCCGCGATCATCGTGATTCTGCTCAATAGCAGCCGCAACGATGCGGGTAACGCCAATACCGTAGCATCCCATCGTGACAACTTGATTGTGCCCATCTTCATTCTGCACCGTTGCTTTCAGGGCATCAGAGTACTTTGTGCCTAATTGGAAGATATGGCCCACTTCAATACCACGTTTGATTAGCAGCGTTCCTTTACCGTCTGGGCTGGTATCACCTTCAACGACATTACGGATATCAGCCACTTCTGGAAGGGGTAAATCACGTTCCCAGTTAATGCCGAAATAGTGTTTGTCATCAATATTTGCGCCTGCACCAAAATCACTCATGACAGATACGCTGCGGTCAATAATGACAGGCATAGGCAGATTGACCGGACCTAAGGAACCCGGACCTGCGTTGACAGCGGCACGGATGTCTTCTTCGCTGGCGAAATTCAACGGGCTGGCGACCAAAGGCAATTTTTCTGCTTTGATCTCATTCAATTCATGATCACCACGTACCAACAAGGCAACTAACTGATGCCCGCTCTCTTCTGCGGCATGAACGATCAGCGTCTTGACGGTTCTTTCAATGGGCAGATTGAATTGTTCGACCAGTTCAGCAATGGTTTTGGCATTTGGGGTATCGACCAGACGCATTTCCTCAGATGGCGCAGCACGTTCCCCTGATGGCATAACCGCTTCAGCCAATTCAATATTGGCAGCATAGTTAGACTCGGTAGAGAAAACGATATCATCTTCGCCGCTGGCTGCCAGAACCTGAAATTCATGAGAAGCGCTGCCACCGATTGAGCCGGTATCTGCCAAAACTGCGCGGAAATCCAAACCAATGCGGGTAAAGATTTTACTGTAGGCATCGTACATCTTATCGTAAGTTTCTTGCAGGGATGCTTGGCTGGTGTGGAAAGAGTAGGCGTCTTTCATGATAAATTCACGTGAACGCATCACCCCGAAGCGTGGACGAACTTCATCACGGAATTTGGTCTGGATCTGGAACAGGTTGAGCGGAAGCTGCTTATAGGAAGTGACCTCGTTACGAACCAGATCAGTGATAACTTCTTCATGAGTGGGGCCCAAAACGAAAGGACGTTCCCCTCGATCAGCAAAACGCAGCAATTCTGGGCCATATTGCTCCCAACGGCCGCTTTCCTGCCACAAATCTGCTGGCTGGACTACCGGCATGGAAACCTCAATCGCCCCTGCATTATTCATCTCTTCACGAACAATGTTTTCAACTTTTCTCAACACGCGAACACCTGTCGGCATCCAGTTGTACAGACCTGAAGCGAGTTTACGGATCATCCCGGCACGAAGCATCAGCTTATGACTGATTACCTCTGCATCAGCAGGTGTCTCTTTTAAAGTAGAGAGCAGATATTGGCTAGTACGCATAGTAAGTTTCCATTGGATAGCACATTGCTTTTGGGCGGTAAGATATTACCACTCAACCCAGAAAATAAAGACAAACCGCTAGTCTACCAGTGAGCTTGCGATGTCAAAAGGAGTTTTAGCAGTGTTCGATAGAAACCACTTCCGTCATCGTATTAAAAACCCGCCAGCGAACGTTGAAATCTAAGAGGTGAGCGGCGTATATGCGGTCTTCCTGCGCTTTTTTACGGTAGGCTGGCCGGGGATCTTGCGCCAATATTTGGCTGATAAAACGCTTCAAGTGAGGGTAGTTGGCTTGGTAGGATAAAAGTTGGCATTCGGCTTCTGGTGAGAAATTCACTGTCATGTCTGCCTCTGGTGCTGCTTGGGCAAAACCCGCCTTGGCTTCTGGGCGTGATTCGGCGAAAGGCAGGTAAGGTTTGATGTCGATAACCGGTGTTCCATCCACCAAATCCAAACTCCCCAGTTCCAGAATGACACGGTTGTTCTCGCATTGAATGTTTTTTAATTCCACCAGTGACATGCCAACCGGATTGGGGCGGAAGGTTGAACGGGTGGCAAACACGCCCATTTTGGCATTTCCGCCCAAGCGGGGTGGGCGCACCAGTGGATTCCAGCCACCCTCCATGGTTTGATGAAACACAAAAATAATCCACAAGTGGCTGAATTGTTCCAACCCGCGGACTGCATCAACCTGATTGTAGGGCGCAAGTAACTCTAGCTGCCCTGTACCATCTTCGACCAAACCCGGTTGACGGGGAATGGCAAATTTCTCTTTGTAAGGAGAATGAATGGTTCCTATTTGCGTAAAATGAAAATCTGCCATGAGCGTTTTTTATAATAACTTATTGATAATAATAAATTGGTCACAATTATTGATGAGTGGTCAGTAATGCTGACCCTTCACAAATGGCAATTTGGTAGCAACCTTGACCCGGTAAAATTGCACATTGATGAAGTAAAACTGCATTTGCGTTTAGATAAGCGGCTTTTGCCAGCATGTTTTGCCGTGCGGTTGCAATACTGGCGGGAGAGTCTTGCAGCGTACTACGGCAGGATTCTCCGGCGACAATCCCGAGATCTTTAAAGGGTAAACCTGCCAGCTCATCTGGCTTGGTATACAGGCGGACATAAGAGAGCGCTCTGTTTTTCTCGTCTGACTGATGTTTCAACTTCGAATCTGGCATATCAGATTTATTGAACTGAGTGGGGAGTGACGAACATCCAGCGATAAAGAGCGCCATGAAACAGACAGATAACATACGCATTGAGTTGAGTCCTCGTATTCTTGTGTTTTCACCCAATAAAAATGGGTGGATATAAACATATCCACCCAATGAGTTTAATCTTGATTGATTAAATAGAAAAGATTACCAGCCTTTTATTGCTCCACCCTTGAAGACTTCATTAGCTTCTTTTTCGACTTCTGGAGATTGGTACGCTTTCACAAAATTTTGCACATTTTCCGCATCCTTATTGTCTTCGCGGCTGACAATAATATTGACGTAAGGTGAGTCTTTATCTTCAACAAAGATCCCATCTTGTTCGGGTGTTAAACCAATCTGTCCTGCGTAGGTATTATTGATAATCGCGAAAGCAATCTTTTGGTCGTCCAGTGAACGTGGCAATTGTGGTGCTTCCAACTGCACGATATCCAAGTGCTTAGGATTGCCGGTAATGTCCAAAATCGTTGGCAGCAGGCCGACACCTTCTTTCAGCGTAATCAGGCCATGTTTTTGTAATAACAGCAGGGAGCGGCCTTGGTTAGTCGGATCGTTGGGGATGGCAATTTGAGAGCCATCCTGCAATTCATCCAGTGACTTAATTTTTTTGGAGTAGGCCGCCATTGGGAAAATGAAAGAGTTACCCACAATGGCCAATTTGTAGTTACGTTCTTTTACTTGCTGATCTAAAAAAGGCTTATGCTGGAAGACATTCACATCAATATCCCCTTTACTCAATGATTCATTCGGCAGAACGTAATCATTGAATGTCGTCAGCTCAACATCAAGGCCATATTTATCCTTAGCCACTTGTTTAGCCACTTCAGCAACTTTAAGTTCAGGTCCGGCAATAACGCCAACCTTGATATGGTTTGGATCACGTTGTTCCTGCCCGCAACCGGCAAGAATTAATGTACCTAATAATGCACTGATTGCAGCAATGGATTTCAATTTCACTGACATATTTCACCCCTATTGAATACTAATATTTAACCTGTTTTACTCAAGTTACTACATACTGCTATGTTGAAATAATCTATTTACGATTGACGGTCTTCACTAAACGATCACCGCCTACCTGAATCAAGAATACTAAAACAACTAATAATGCTAATACGGTATTCATCACTGTCGCATCGTAGCCAATATAGCCATATTGATAACCAATCTGCCCCAGACCACCGGCACCAACGGCGCCACCCATTGCGGAATATCCCACTAATGTAATTAACGTTATGGTTGCAGCATTAATCAAACTTGGCATGGCTTCTGGCAATAAGATCTTTTTGACAATCTGGAGTGGTGTTGCTCCCATTGCACGTGCTGCTTCAATTAAGCCTGTCGGAATTTCCAATAAGGCATTTTCCACCATGCGGGCAATAAATGGTGCCGCTCCCACGGTTAACGGGACAATTGCCGCCTGCAAACCAATTGATGTTCCTACAATCAGGCGGGTAAATGGGATCATCCATACCAATAGAATAATAAAAGGTATTGAACGCGTAATATTGACCAATGCAGAAAGTATGCGATAAAGCGTACTATTTTCAATGATCTGCCCTGGACGGGTAACGTATAAAAGTACACCAGCCGGCAATCCAATAACAAAGCCAAAGAAACCAGAAACAAAAGTCATGACGAGAGTTTCCCAGACTCCTTTAGCCAATAATAAAATCATTCCTTCAGACATAACCGAGAACCTCCACTTTCACATGATGCTCTTCTAAAAATGCAATTGTTGATTTGATGCTATCGCTTTCCCCATCTAATTCAGCCAGCATCACCCCAAATTTAACACCACCGGCGTAGTCCATTTGGGAGCTTAATATGCTGATATCGATATCAAAGCGGCGAACTGCCATAGAAATTAAAGGTGCATCAACTGACTTACCCGTGAATTCCAACTTCAATAATGGGCAGCGATCAGGCGATGATTCCGGTTGTAACCTCTGTAAGTAATCTTCAGGAATATCCAAATGCAACGTAGATTTGATAAATTCTTGAGCAACCGGCGTTTTAGGATGCGAAAATATTGCGCTCACAATATCTTGTTCAATCAATTGACCACCACTGATGACCGCAACCTGATCACAGATACGTTTAACGACATCCATTTCATGGGTAATCAGAAGAATGGTCAATCCCAGCCGACGGTTAATGTCTTTTAATAACGCCAAAATAGAACGTGTTGTTGCTGGATCTAAAGCGCTGGTAGCTTCGTCACACAGAAGCACTTGAGGCGAGTTTGCCAAAGCCCGCGCAATAGCAACACGCTGTTTTTGACCACCCGATAAATTGGCAGGATAAGCATCATGTTTATCCGTGAGGCCAACTAACTCTAGCAATTCGTTAACCTTGGCCTTTATTTCGGCTTTTGGCGTGTTATTAAGTTCCAAAGATAACGCAACATTACCAAAGACTGTTCTGGATGACAGCAAATTAAAATGCTGGAAAATCATGCCAATATGACGACGTGCATGAGTAAGTTCACGTTCTGAAAGAGACGTGAGATCCTGCCCGGCCACTAATACCTGACCAGAAGTCGGCCGTTCAAGCATATTCACACAACGAATTAAGGTACTTTTGCCGGCACCGGAAGAACCGATAACGCCATATATTTGCCCCTGTGGGACATGTAGGTTGATATCTGAAAGCGCTTTTATCGAACGCGTTCCTTGTTGAAATATCTTATTTATCTTAGTCAGTCTTATCATTTTTTTCTTATTATGAAGTAGAGATGAATGACTTGAGAACCTTTCAACAAGTCATGAATTAAATTGGATGTTAAGGCGTCTAGACGTCTAAGTCAACAATGAATAAGTTAAATGCTGCATTTTCAATCAGTAATAAATCATGCGATACTGTCCGCTTGTTACATTCTTGGAGTAATCAGGTGACTCAAGGTATTCCCGCCGTATTTTTAGATCGTGACGGCACGATTAACATCGATCATGGTTATGTACATGAGATAGATAATTTTCAATTTATTGATGGTGCCATTGAAGCCATGCTGGAATTGAAAAAAATGGGCTATGCTCTGGTTTTGGTTACGAATCAGTCAGGTATTGCCCGTAAGATGTTTAATGAAGATCAGTTTATGCAATTAACAGAATGGATGGATTGGTCATTGTCGGATCGGGGTGTTGATCTTGATGGCATTTATTATTGTCCGCATCATCCAGAAGCAGAGAATGAAGAATATAGGAAAAACTGTGACTGCCGTAAGCCACAACCCGGTATGTTGTTAGATGCACAGAAAGCATTACATATCGATATGTCCTCTTCTTATATGGTAGGAGACAAAATAGAAGATATGTTGGCAGCCAAGGCAGCGAAAGTCGGAACCAAGGTTCTCGTTCGTACAGGAAAACCAGTAACAACAGAAGCAGAGCAAGCGGCGGATTTGGTCGTGAATAGTTTGTCAGACCTGCCAAATGTACTAAAAAATAGGCAAAAATAACCTTTTGGGCTAAATTGTAAGCACTTAAACAAGTAATTACAAAAAAGGCTTGCCTAAATCAGAAGGCTCTCTATAATTCGCTTCCGTTGTCACGACAAACATACAAACCTGTCGGGATGACAAAGTGAAAAGCCCTGAAAAATAAGGCTTGACACGACAAGAG
>NZ_JAQRFK010000103.1 GCF_028598745.1 Xenorhabdus sp. IM139775 | reverse complement strand
TAAATAAAAAGGGTTTTCCTGGCTGGATTAGTGTTTTTTTAGGCTCTCCATTTTACCGGGTTAATGTATTAGCCCGGTAAAATGGAGAAGACAAGCGCAGCGCGTCAGTGTGTTCTTAATCTGTTGGATTATGTGAAATTAAAATGAGGTAATAATTTGATTTTATTTAGGAAGAGAGGTTAATCACAATTTTGCTGATGTACTTTTAGTTGAACTGGAATATATAAATAATTTTGTTATATTTTGCTCCATACTGTACCCAAAACAGATAATTGTAATTTCATTACTAAATTATTTTACAATTCAGGCACTAATTAAGGATTGATACACAAAAAATTATGGATAGCACAAATGAGCAAGGTAATAGATAAAATTAATCAACTACTTGATCGTTCAGGTCTGGTCTTTACACTTATTACCGAAAACTTACCTGAACAGACTTTTGCTGTTGTGGATTTTTCCCTTACCGAATCGCTGTCATCCCCCTTTCGGTTGGAAGCCACGCTAACCTGTAAAACTCCGGAGATTGACTTTGCCGATATCCTCGACCGGGATGCCTCTTTTGCTGTGCATCGCAATGGACAAATTGAACGGCAAGTCACCGGAATGGTGACACAGTTTTCCCTGCTTTCCACGGGACGTCACTGTAGCCACTATCATATTACGATTCAGCCGCCGTTATGGCGTGCCTCCTTACGGGTCAATAGCCGAATTTTCCAAAATCAATCGGTTATGGATATTGTAGAGACGCTGCTCAGAGAAAACGGTATCAGTCGTTTTTTCTTTGCATTCGGCTACAAACATCCACCACGGGAGTTTTGCGTTCAATACGATGAAAGTGATCTGGCCTTTATCCAGCGCCTGCTGGCTGATGAGGGCTTTTTTTACTACTTCGTTTTCGATCAGGATCAACATGAACAGCGCATTGTCTTTCATGACTCCTGCTTGTCCCTGAATCAAGTGATTACCGTTCCCTACCGCCCTGAAACCGATACAACGGGTGAAACAACCTGCATTCGTCAGTTCCAATGGTCGGAAAAAGTCGGCGTTGCCAGTATTACGACCAAAGATCGCACCTTCAAGAATCCACGTTGGAATCGGGAATTTTGGTATGAAGGCCGTAATCTGCAGCATCAGCGGCGGCTAACCAGCTATCACTATTACGATTTCCCCAGCCGCTTTAAAGATGATGATTTAGGGCAACGGGCAAGCCAGTATCGTCTGGAATACCTGCGGCGGGATACCCAGCGTGGCAGCGGTCAGGGCGATTGCTTCGCTATGTGGCCGGGACAGTTGTTTGTTCTGACTGACCACCCCAGAGAAGCTTTTAACGACCAGTGGCAGCTTATCCAAATCACCCATTCCGGACGGCAACCACAGGCGGACGAAACCCAGTCCGGCGATAGCGGCACATGGTTGTCCAATCAGTTTACTTTCACCAGCCGGAAAACCTCTTATCGACCTTCCCCTTATCCCAAACCTAAAATGGAAGGCCCCCATATCGCAACGGTGGTCGGGCCGGAAGGAGAAGAAATCTTTTGTGACGAATATGGGCGTGTCCGTATTCAGTTTGACTGGGACAGATACGGCGAATTTGATGACCGTAGCTCTTGCTGGGTTCGAGTCAGTCACGCGTGGGCGGGGCAACTGATGGGCATGATCGCCATTCCCCGCATTGGGCATGAAGTATTGGTGGATTTTGTCCACGGTGATCCTGACCAACCCATTATTGTGGGTCGTGCTTACCACGCCAACAACATTCTCCCCAATCGCTTGCCAATGGCAAAAACGCAAATGTCGATCCGCTCCAAGACCCACAAAGGGGAGGGATTTAACGAATTGCGTTTTGAAGATGAAAAAGATCGCGAAGAGATTTTTATCCACGCTCAAAAGAATCTGTCCATTCAGGTACGCAATTCACGCGGGGAACGCATTAACTATGACCGCACCACCAGTATCGGTCATGACGATGAACTGGTCATCGCCAATAACCGTAAAGTCACCGTAGAAGGGCAACAAGATCATAAAACCACGGGCAACTATCTTGAGCAGATAAACGGTGATCGATCACTGCAAGTCAAAGGCGACCTGATTGAGAAAGTTCAGGGCGTGATCAGTGTGAATGCCCAAGGCGATCTGACCCTGCAAAGCGGCAGTAAAATTACGCTGGGCGTCGGTGGCAATTTTATCGTACTGCACGCAGGCGGCATTGATATCAAAGGCGCCGCCATCAACCTGAATTCTGGCGGCAGTCCCGGTGATTTATTGGCACCCGCTAATCCTGCCATCCTGCTTGCGGCGGCAAGCGAGGGTTCGATGTTTGTCGCTCACTGCCCAATGAAAGAGAAGGAGAAGCAGGAATGAGTCAGGAAACACTTTACGCCATTATTGATGGCGCAGCAGAACCCGATCTGTTTTTGACGCTGGAGCGTTATGATCCGCCTTCCGCTTGCCTTTATGGAGAACCTCTCCAGCCAGAACTGGTTAAAATCGCGCCTTATCTGGTACAGGTGGATGAAAAAGTCAAAATCTGGCTGGAATGCCGCAAAACACCGTGGGGAATTTTCGTCCACAGTGCAGCAGATATGAAAACCCTTCGCCAGCATTTAAGGAAATACCTGCAAGTGCTGCTTCCTCAGCAGGAAAAGCCGGTATTTTTTCGCTTTTATGATCCGCGCAATATCTGGGATTTTCTCGGCGTATTAAGTGACTGGGAAGTGCATTGCTTTTTGGGGCCGATCTCACGCATCACAACACTTTATCTTGAAGAAGAACGCACAGATAACTTTGCCAAAATCAGAGAACCTTTTCCTGTTGGTGCAACCAGTAAACGAAAGATGCTTGCCATTACCGACATTCAACTGGAGAAAATACAGGCTATTTTCACGGAGCGTTATATCAAAAAATTGGCGAGTCTGATCCCTGACTGGCTGGAAAAAGCCCATTTTGATTTTATTCCTCATATCGACACCGTGGAATGCGCCCGGCATTTTTTTGAGTGGTTCAACCAAATTGATATTACCGATGAACGCAACGTGCGCGGATTACTCCAGCTCTTTATCACGCGGCACTACCTTTCTATTGATGACCTGCCGGTGGCCATCTATTCCCAACTGACTGAATACAACCAGTCAGGGCATATGCGGGCAGAAAGTTTGCTCATTCAGGAACTGGGGCGAGTTCCCCTTTAAAAAACGGAGAAAAACAGCATGGGAAATGCGGTCAAAATTGGTGATATCGGTACAGAACATGGGGATTGTTCAGCGACCCCAGTGATTAGCGGCGCCAGCACGGTTAAGGTTGACGGCGCTTATCTGGCAAGGCAAGGGGATGCACTTGCCCCTCATTCATCACACTCAAGATCGATAGCAGGCGGTTCCGGCTCCGTGTTTATTGAAGGAAAACCTGCCGCCAGAACCGGTGATGCGGTTGATTGCGGTGGCGTGGTGATAGGTGGCGGCAGCGTCAATATTGGTTAAGGAGATAAAAAATGACGTCAACAAAGGCTGGTTCAGCAATATGCGGTTGTGATAATCCGGATGATTGTACTCATCGGATTGATATTACCTTGGGTGATAAGACGATGAGTTATCAGCAGTTCTTATTTCCTCATCAGATTTATTACGTTATTGATAAGCCGGAGAAAAATACAGTACCACAAGTCCCTGTCATATTAAATTCTATCAGCAAAGGCTGTATATCCAATAATTCAGCTTGCCCAATTGGAAACTTATTCGATGAAAAAAATCAGCCAATTGCACAATTTTCCCCAAAGAAATCATATACAGGTAACTTAATCTACTCAAAGAAAACTGACGCTTTTTCTGTTATTGATAATAGCCCGATCGTTCTTTTGCGTCGTTTTCTCGAAAGGGATTTTTACTCGCATACAGAAAGGGAAAGCTATTATGTTCGGGTGGATGAATGTGCCGGAAAGCCCTTAGTCGATAAAACCATCAATATACCTGAAAGTATTCGAAGAATGACTCTGGGAAATAAAACTATCTTAGGGACAAATATTCATTTATTTCTTAATGAAAAACAGGAAATTAACGTTACTATCGGAGCAACAGAAGAGATCGAAAAATTTACCGACGAGCAAAGGAGGCAACAACAAAAAGAGGCTAATAGGCAGAATGGACTGCGACATAGGGGATCGCATGGATGGCGCAGAAACACCAATCCTTATGAGGTTCGTAATTCATTAACGATTACGGGGGAAATTACTGCGGAAAAAGGTGCAGAAACCCGTAGCTGGTCAAAAGAACTGGAATTTGAATTTAAAAAAGGCAAAAAGAAATTAGGCCCAATAGATACCGCCATTGATGGCATCGGCAAAATTAATAGTATGCTTGCATTTGGACATGAACAAAGTAAGTTTCGGGTAGCTAACTTGGATCTTATCTATCCTGCAATTAACATTCGTGGAAGCTATGAACTTTCACATAGCGATAAATATAAAATCTTCTATAAATTTAACGCTGATATTACTGCAACACCATTAATAGGTTTAGAGCTACGAGCTGATGTTCTTCAAATATTTGCAGCCTATTTTAAACTCGATAAAATTGTTGCTGATATACGTGAAGCAGGAGAAACCTTCGAGCAAGAAGTCAAAAAAGATAAGAATGGTGCATTTTATGGTGTGCAGTTAGATCTGATTCTCAGCGGTGACCTGAGCGTTATGTTTGGTTGGGAGTCTGATGATAAAGGAGAGTGGTCTTTTAAAAAAGACACCGTATTAGAAGCCGGATTTGGTATTAGGGCTGAAACGAATATTCGTGGCGGTGTGCGTTATTATGCTGTTTATGGATACTTTGATGCTTCTGCACAAATTACAGCTAAAGTAAATGTCGCTCTAGAGTCGATAGAAAAGAGCATGGAGTTAGTATTTTATCATGATGGGATTCAGGCATCGGCGAGTGTGAAATATGGGGCAAGCATTAAACCAGGAAAAGATGATGATGAATGGGAAGTACCTATAGGAAATGAAAATGAACCAATTGAAAAAGACTGGATATTTCAAGAACCACTGCCAAAAGAAAAATCAACTTACAGGATCTCTTTGGAATAGTTTATTATTTTTTTTATTTCTAATGACAATAAAAACAGCATCAGGTAAATCAAACATGGAATATAAATATCTCGTCTCATTTAATACACAACGTAGCCTGTGTGTTTTAAAAGTAAATGGGATGTTAATGCTAGAAAATACATCTTCAAGAACCGGTACAGAATCCAGTGGTTATAATATATCCGCATTTTTGGAAAATGGTTATAATACTTTGGAATTACTAATGGGGCGTATACCCGCTGATAGAGATACAGATAAATTTCATCCAGAATCATGGTGTGAAGCAACAATCAGAAAACTTTCTTCACATGATGAAAAAGGAGAAATGATTAGTAATATAAAATTAAATGTGGATGATAATGGAAACGTCGTAACTAAAAACTCAATAAATTCAAATGAGAAATTTGATTACGCAAATATTTCAATGAAGAAAGGAGAAAAAAACATATTCGCAGCTCAAAAAACGTTTTCAGTAAATAACTTACCAAATTGGATTTGGACAAAGGCTACACCTGTTACTGAGAATGACTTACCCTCTATAAAAGCAATATATCAGGAAATCAGTAATACTTTTTCTAGCCGTAATTTGGATAAAATCTGGAAAATGAGCCAACCAGCTTGGGAAGAATGGGCTATAGCAGATAATAGTAGCGCTAAAATATTTTTTGATTCGATGGGTTTTGAAGAAGATATAAGTGGTAATTCTGTTATTAAAGAACCTGATTGGGATAAATATAAATTGGTCAGTTATAAAAATGGCCGATTGTTCCGTCTTGAAAAAGGTGTGCGAGGCTCTTCACCCATTATTTTTCACAATAAGAAAAACGGAGGAGATACTACTTATAGCCCTTATTTATCTATTATTAACGGAAAAATTGTTATAGCAAGATAATTAACTGAGTTGGCTAATTAGGTTATTTTCTTAAACAACCTGATTAGCCCAACATAAAAAATCCCCTGATGATATAGAAATAAAATAGAGAAGTAAAAAATGAATAGATATTTTGAAAATCACAGTATAAAAACAAATGATACTATCAGGTTTCTTTGGATTAGTTTTTTATTATGTATATCTATGATATTTACTACCTCGGCATTAGGAAAATCTAAAATGGACTATAAATATTTACTCTCAATGGACACAAGTAAGAGTTTTTGCTATTTAAGCGTAAATGGTATGCCGGCTATGGATAATCCCGGTGCGGGTACACATGGTGTTCAATCCAGTGGTCTAAATGCAACTGCTTTTCTGGAAAATGGCATTAATACCATAGAATTACTTTTTAAGGATAGAACATCTGAAAAATCAAATAAATTTGATCCCAACGCCCGGTGTGAAACCACATAAAAAAAGTATCCTCTTTCGGTGACGAGGAAATAATCAGTCATATCAAATTGACTGTCGATAAGGAGGGCAATACCCTGACATCAGAGTCACTCAATCAAATAGGAAGAACAGGATCAGAGTTTGCATTCACGGGGATGGCAACCACACCTGGTGATGAAGGCTTTTACAAGGCAAGAAAATCATTTAACCTGAATGGATTACCCGACTGGATGTGGACTAAAGCACGTCCGGTGACAGAAAATGACCTCCCTACAATTAAAAATTTCTATCAAGAAATTCTCAATACTCTTGCACATAAGGATCTCGATAAATTATGGAAAATAAGTCAACCAGCATGGGAAGAATGGGCAATGGCGGATAATAGCAATCCCAGAGTGTTTTTTGACTCAATGAATTTTGAAAGATTGATTGATAGCAAGATATATACCCCAAGACTATTTCCTAAATGGCAAGATTACAGATTAGTCAAGTATAAAGAAGGGCGGCTATTTCGTTTAGAAAAAGGGAATTTCGGCCGCTCTCCAATAATAATGGATAAGAATGGAACTGAGTATATTTATACATATGACCCATATCTATCCATTATTGATGGGAAGGTTGTTATTGCCAGATAATAAGTAAACTACCTGTATTCATATAGCCGAGTGACTTTTTCTTAGATGAGAAAACGATTAACACTTATAGCTATACTTGAGTTTTGATTTGGTTTTTATTTATAGCGATCCATATTAAAAACATGGGTCGCTATAAATTTTATTAATAATAACCTATTTATATTTCGATAAAATAAAAATTATTCTTGTCGAATTTCAAAAAATTCGCTAATCTGAACTGACTTTATCACCATCATAGATGGTAACATAGTCGTGAAAAACGGCTATAAAAACTCCCGTAGCCTGAAAGGGAGAGCAAGTATTGCGGTACATCTGCGCACCTTTGGAAGCAGATATTGTTAGACATAAACCCCTTGTCTAACAATGAAGGTTTTTTAAACTAAAAAACACCCCAAAAGGGCGTTTTTATACTGTCACCTAAGCGCATTGAACGTTGAATCATGCAGTTCACGTAATACCACAAAATTATTCTCGCACACCACATTCATACTTCTACGATCTCTGTTTGAAATATTTGGCGAACAACTTTGCTATATCGAAACAATTAACGTATTGCTACCGTTTGACACTTCACCTTGCGGCGTTCTGCTGTGTCTGCTGGTATTTCAATACTCGTACCATTTTTGCTGATTGTTTACGGAACTCAAGGCGTCACTTTTTGCCGGTTTACCGCTGAAAGTGACGCCGCGGCAAAAGGGCAACCTGACAATGACAGGCTCACGCCTGCTTAACCACACAATGCATCTGACACTGCATTTCATTGATTAAAAAAGCATCAAAAGGAGAACCTGACGATATCGAGGCTGGCTTTTTGCCGGTGGGGATGACCTGTTTATACAGGCGGCAGTACCGCGTACTCAACCGATACCCCGCAATACCTCAACAAGCGTTCGCTCTGGCGCACAGATATCCGTCAGGGACAAAGCAGGCATTTCCTGTTTTGTCCCTGACGGATATCTGTGCGCCAGAGATCGCATCATGTTGAAAGGTTAAGTAAGGAGAAGCCGATGAGCCGATTGATTAAGGAATTAAAGTTTTTTGCCCGGCAGGG
>NZ_JAQRFK010000102.1 GCF_028598745.1 Xenorhabdus sp. IM139775 | reverse complement strand
ATAAAAAATAGTAATTATTTACAATGCAATTTTCATATGGAGTCCATATGCATGAATTGGCTACATCGCGGGATTGGGTATACAGGGCACCTGAGACTAGAAAAGTTGAAAGGATAGAAGCTTATTTTTTAAATCATGGTTATGATCCGCACAGACACGACACTTACGCTATTGGAAAAACCTTATTTGGAGTTCAAAGTTTTCACTATCGTGGCAACATGCAACACAGCCTTCCTGGCAACACTATTGTGTTACACCCTGACGAAGTTCATGATGGTGAGGCTGGGACGACTGCTGGCTTCCATTACAAAATGATGTATATAAAACCATCAATGATACAAGAAATAATAAAAGGAAAGCCATTACCATTTATAAAAAATGGCATAACCAATGATCCCAATATTTTTAAGGCAATGAACGCACTGCTACAAAATATGGATTGTAGAATAGACCCTATGGAGGAAGATGATGCTCTTTATGATTTAGCTATTTCATTAGTTGAAGCAAGCGGAATGACTTTAAATAGAAAGGGGAATTTTGACTATTTCGCTGCTGAAAGAGCGAGAGAGTATATTCATTCAAATTTAGATAAAAATATAACATTAGACGAACTTGAGCGAAACGCAAATCGTGATCGCTGGAGCCTTTCGAGAGATTTCAGGTTACTATTCGGGACAAGTCCCCATCGCTATATGATAATGCGCAGGTTAGATATAGTAAAATCTTGTTTAATTGTTGGAGAATCCATTACTGAGGCTGCATTGATCGCAGGTTTTTTCGATCAGAGTCATATGGCAAGACATTTTACAAAAGCGTTTGGGTTAACACCAGCACATTGGAGAAATATAAACAAAACAAAGAATATTTAAATAAAATAACTTGCGCCCTTTATTTAACAGGGCGCTTTAGAGTAATTACGAGAATATAGATAAAAATAAAACACAAGAGAATGCTATAAGAATGACGGCAAGAATTTTATATATTATTAATAATGAATTTTCAGATGGGTTTCTTCTTATTAATCCACCTAATGAAATCCATAATAAACCGATGGGAATCAATAGAATAGTAAATATTAGTGTAAAAAAAATAAATTCATTTATATTATCAAATGAACTTGTCGGTATAAATAAACTAACAAATAAAAGAGCTTTTGGGTTTAGCGATGAGGCTAATACCATCTGTGGAAATGAGATATTATCTTCATAATATGAGTTCCGACCATATGACCATACCTTAGTTGCCAAATAAAATATATAAAATGAGCATAATGCCTTGATTATTGATTGAATCCAAAACACACCTACAGGAATAGTAGATAGAGATAATCCCCACACTCCGATTGCTGCAGTATAACCACAAGCTTCAGCAATAATTAAAGGCAATGCTTTAACAACACCGTTCTTCAACCCTGAAACCAATAGCAATGTATTAGTTGGCCCAGGAATTAAAAGAACAAAACCAATTCCTGTTACCATTGTTAAAATAGAATTTAATGACATCATGTTCAGAGCCATATCTAATTTAATCTTCCCTTCTCAAATGAAACAATATCATTCAATAACTCATGAAATTTAACGGGGTGTTCATTCATGAAAAAATGCCCTCCGGGCAAAATGAAAGACTTAAATTCACCACTTGTACACCTCTTCCATCCTTGCAATTCATTAATTGAAACGGAAGGGTCAGTATCCCCGCCAATAGCATAGATAGGGGTATTCACCATTTGATCTTTAGGCTCAATAATGCTCGAAGATAACATAAAATCGCTACGCAGTAGTTTTAAAGCCATTGTGCGAAGTTCAGGATCATTAAAGGTGGAACGTGAAATACCTCCTAAAGTAATAATATATTCAATGAATTCTTCCTGAGATAAATGAGTAAAATATTCATTATCAATTTTTTTGTTCGGAGAGGTTCTAGCGCAACATATTAGAGATAATATTTTATTATCTCTGACAATTTTTGAACATTCTACTACAGTTTTATATGCTAATGCTGCACCTAAGCTATATCCGAAAAAGATAGAAGGGCAATTAAGTAATGGTAATAATTCTGGTAATAAATCATTGACTAAAACATCTGCATCTAAGCATGGTTCTTCACCATATCGACTCTCTCGCCCAGGTAAGTGAACTGGGCAAATCTCAACCTCTGAACCAAAAATTTCGTGCCACAAACGATATGATGAAGCACCTCCACCTCCGAATGGAAAACAAATAATTCGAAGTCGAGCTTTTTTAACATCACCGAAATGTGAAATCCATTTTTTTTTCTGCATCATTATCTTGCACTATCCTTTGTTGATGAAAAATAATCATTCCCTGTCGGAAGCTTCCAATCCTCACGTGTTGGGGTAAAAATATCGAAGTCAATAGTATCTTCAAGACATATTGCATTATGTGGAATATCGGCTGGTAGATGCAAAACATCACCAGATTTTAGGTCAACCACCTGCTCTAAGTCTTCACCATATTGAAATCGAATGTGTCCAGTTAATATCCATGTAATTTGTTCATTTGGATGTGAATGTGTTTGAACAGAAGCCCCGGATTTCATATAGAGTTTGGCAATAGTCAATTTGTCACCATGAATAACTTGTCTTTCTATAGATTCTGAAACATTCTCTTTTGGTATATCATCCCAATTAACCAAGCAGCTTTTAAATATGGAGGACATGGTGTACACACCTTATATTAAGTTAATGCCGATAAAAAAATCATATGTCATAAAAATAGCAGCAATAGCCAGCATAGCTCCCATTACTTTATTTAGAAGATTAAGCCATGAATCATTTTTTATCTGTTTACCAATAACTGACCCAAAGAATGAGTAAAGCCCAGGTGCGCCTGCTCCACCAATTGAAATCAATATTGATACCAAAAGTATCATTGACCCTGTAACATGAGCAGCAGGATACATAATAGTAGTGACGGGCAATACTACAAGTATACCTTTAGGATTTAACGCTTGAATTAAAAAACCATTCCAAAACGTAAGATTTTTATCAGATACAGTACTTCCCTCTCCTTTGTTCAACTGTATGTTAGATGTTACCATTTTAAATGAAAGATAAAATGTATATAAAGCCCCAAGTAATGAAATATAAGGAAGGTACTTATGAGATATGATAGCTTCTCCTGCATATCCTAACAATATAAATAACGTAAACATTGCGCAGCCTACACCAATAAAAAAACCAATCGTTTTTTTAAACTGACCAGTTAAACCAGCATTCATGCCCATAAAGTTAACAGGACCAGGGCTATACATTACACCAAGAGTATAAAGAAATATTTCCATAAAACCTCTCTAACCTAATAAATAAAAAATATAACTCTTCAGCCGAATTGCAACTTGTATGCTTGTTTAACATGACAAGCTGCAATTTATCGCATTATTTGATGTGGTTATATAAGCTTTCCACTGTCAAATACCTAAATAAACTATCTATCGATACATCTAAATCCAACTCTGATATAAACCTTTTTCTAATCTTCGTCATAATTAAAGAATGTCCCCCAACATCATAAAAATCATCTTGCTCTGATAGTCCTGGATAATTGAGTTCTTCCGAATATATTTTCTTAATTTTATCTTTCATTATTTAACCTTTTATTAAATTAAAATTTGACACCACGATTATTAGTAGTTCTGATTTTGTTGTGTTCATATCGATCTTCACCACTGACTAAAACTGTTGCATAGTTTTCAAGATTGAACGTTTCACCGTGTGCATTATAAGAATCTAGATTTGGATAAACTCTGACATGTGTAGGCACATATCGGCCAGAAATTGCGAAACGAGTTTCCCTGTCAGTAATATTAGGATGAGATGCATGAGCACATGATGCTGTAAAAATAACGCATTCACCTGCATTAAGCTCCATATCAACGGGGTTAGCACCCTCTGGATCCCAAGATGGATCAACCTTAAATTCAGAGAAATCATAACCGAAGAAACCTGTATCTGTTTCCATATGGTTATAGTTACCTAAACGACCAGTTTGTACATTTTTTTTCTCATCATAATAATATTTATAATGAGAACCAGGCAAAAAGCGCATGCAAGCAGTTTCAATTTTTGCTGGAGTAAATGCAGTCCAAACTGTTAAATCAATAAATGCATTCCAACTAGTTTCTGTAGGTACAATTAACGGATTACCATCAGTATAGCTATAGTCACGAACTTGGTGCCATTCAGTTCCAGTTGCGCCGGGGAACTTTGCAAACCATTCAGAACGCCAACAAAGAAGATCTGGACCAAGAATAGCTTTTAAATATTTAGCAATTGTTGGGTGCATTATATGCTTTGATAGCTCAGGAATATCAAAATGCCGATCATAATTCATATTGTTGTCGTACAAAATATGGGAGCGATCATGGTTAGCCAATCTGAGTGCTCGTAGAATTTCTCCTGCTTCTTCCGGTTCATAAAGTTTTATTGGTCCAATAAAGCCATTTTTTTCAAATTTAATAATATCATCTTTAATATCATCTGGGATTTCTGCATTTTTAGCCAAACCAGTTGTTGAGTCAAAACTATTAGTCTTCATTATATATATCTCTCTATTGTTTGGATTTGTATTAATCTAAAGTTATTAAATTCAATAATGCACTTCTATTTACTTTTCCATTTGTAGTCAAAGGAAATGAATCAACCCATTGGAATTTGTTTGGAATCATATGCTTTGGTAATTTATTAATGATGCTGTTTTTTATTTTTTTTATTTCTGGTCTTGAGTATTCATCTATATCTGTATAAAGAAAAATGCACAGTCTTGTATCCGATTCAGTCTCATCATATGGAACGACGATGGCTTCTTTAATTTCATTATTACTTGATTTAACGATACTTTCAATGTCTGATAAATTTGTAAGGATACCTCTTATTTTTATCTGGTTATCTTTCCTACCAATACAAATAATTTCTCTATCATTTCTCACTCTTGCATAATCTCCAGTGCGATATGCATTAATGGATTTTGAGCCAACTTTAATTTTTATAAATCTTTCTGAGTTTAACTCGCTATTATTTATGTAACCAGCACCAATGCTATCCCCAGTAATTACCAACTCGCCAGCTTCGCCAATATTAACTGGGTTTAGCTCTTCGTTTAAAACATGAATATTACAATTAGATACTGTTTCACCTAAAGGGATTCCGTTATCCAAATAAGAGCTAAAATCATTCATAGTATATGATGTTGCAACATCGGTACATTCTGCAACACCATACTGGTGAATGAAATGGCAAATTCGACTTTCATTTAAAGCCCAATTTGAAATTCTAGGAACGGAGAGAGCTTCTCCTCCAATAAATAGATATCGTAAAGATGGCAAACTATTAACATCCTCCCAATTTTCGATAATGGAATAAAGAGAGCTTGGAGCAAGATGTAATGTTTTTGCATGGTGCTTATTAATCAATTCACCTATTAATATAGGATCGAAGTGTTTACTTTCACTAATAATAAGAGTTGATCCTATATAGAGTGAGGATAACATGCTTCGCTGAGAAATATCAAATCCAAATGAACTGACTAATACATTATTAGATTCGCTATCTAATTTGTATTTCTCCTTAAACCAATTTAAAAGATTTGACCAACCTTTATGCTTTACAGCAACAGCCTTAGGTATACCAGTTGTTCCTGATGTAAATACAATATAACATATTTTGCTCTCATCTATATTGATATCTGGGTTTTTATTAGAGCAATTTTTAATATGGTTAAAGAAATCATCTGTCAATGTGATTTGTTTTTTATCTGAACTAAAGTAGTCATGCGTTTCTGGGTTCGTAATAATATACTTTAAATTATCCAGTTGATTACTAATAAGCATTAACCTTTCAGATGGACTCATAGGGTCGAAAGGAACATATGCTGCACCGATTTTTAATATGGCAAGAATGCATACTAACGTATTTATACAAGGATAAAAACAAATTCCAATACTATCACCTTTTTCTACACCTAAGGCTAGTAGGTGATGGGACAATTTATTGGATAATTCATTTAATTCTATATAAGAGATAGCTTCATTACCCTGTATGACTGCATTCCTATGTGGTGTCTTAAGTGCTTGCTCTTCAAACATCAAATGAACTAATTTTGCTTGAAACGAATCTGTAGTCATTATAATTCTCCTCATTCAGTTTTCAGATAGAGATTAGTATTTAATGTTTGAGAGTTTCATTGCCTCTTCTAAGATTATATCTTCCTGTCCTGCAATTAACTTTCTCCCTGATAAAGAACGATATAAATCAAATTCGTTTACGTTAAATTCTTTGGCTGCACGTTGAACATGGGGTACATAACCTGAGAATAATCCATATAATCCACTTGCGATATTCGAAAATTTAATATGAGGTGTTTCATGAGATATAATTTTAATTGCATCAAGTAATGTTTTAGTAATTATTTCAAATGAGGTGTTTATATCAAAATGATAACGCTCCAAAACAGCAATTAAGTTTTCAAGCTGTGTATTACCAGCTCCTGCGCCAAATCCCATAATACAAGCATCAAGAATAGATGCTCCCTCTTCAGCTGCTACTAAAGAGTTTGCTATAGCCAGGCCTAAATTATTATGAGCATGAAAACCAACTTGTACATTTAAATGATTAACTAATGCCTTAATTCTTTCTCTGACCATTGTCGGAATATAATACCCAGCACTGTCCATCAAAATAATTCCATCGGCTCCGTACTTTTCCATTAAAGAAGCCTGTTCGATAAGAGTTTCGGTGGTGGCCATGTGGGACATCATTAAAACGCCAAAAACCAGTTTGTTATTACTCTTCCCCTGTTCTATATAACGCAATGTGGTATTTGCTTCAGTACAATGACTAGCAATTCTTAGGACATCTACTCCTACCGATACAGCATCATTTATATCAGATGACTTCCCAAAACCAGGAATAAAATGAATCCCTAACAGGGTTTTTTTTAGCTGGCTACGTGCTGCAGCTAACATATCAATATCGCATACTGCTGAGTGACCAAGTAAACTTGATGAAGCCCCTAAACCATTACCATGGCCAACTTCTACTATATCTAGATGAGATTCTTCAGCTTTCCTTGCATATGCTTTTATCTGCTCAGTTGTCAACTGATGACGTACAGCATGGTTGCCATCGCGTAAAGTGGAGTCACTGATTAATATCTTCATAAGCCGATCTCATTTCTTAAGTTGAGTTTATATTCTGCAACAGAAATAGCTGCACAATTGATAATGTCTAAATTACCTGCGTAAGACGGTAAATAATCACCACTACCTCTGACACTAACATTAATTATAATTTCATCATTACGAATTATTGGTTCGTACTCCAACTGATAGCCCGGTACATAAGATTGGATAACCTTTATTATAGTTTTTATTTCTTCACTTAATTTTGAAAAACAATCATATTTTGCTTTTACATACAAAGTTGTTTGCATGTATATCTCTGGTTTTGCTGGATTAATATTCAATATGGTTTTAACTTTTTGTGCGCCTGAGAATTTTTTTAATGCCCACTCTGTTGTTGTTATATACTCATCAATATTCTGTCTTGTGGCAAGGCCCGCACTTTTGGCAGCAATCGTAGATACGACTTCTATATAATCAATATATTGAGAAAATTTTGATATTGTCCAAGCTATAGGTAAGCTGGACTGTCCTCCACAAGTAATTAGATTTACGTTTTGTGCGTTTTTAGTTTCATTTAAATTAATTGCTGGAACGCATAATTTTCCTATTTTTGCCGGGGTTAAATCTATTGCAAATTTTTTATATTCTGAAAATGTTTTGTTGTGGTAACTATGAGAAATAGCTGATGTTGCATCAAATATTAAATCAAAGTGATCAATATTTTCCTTTATAAATTCAATTCCATCACATGAAACCTCAATACCTTCGTTTCGAGCTATTTTTATTCCTTCGCTATTCTTATTCCTTCCAACAACGAATGCAATTTCAAATTTGTTATGTTTTTTTATTTTATACATTAGATCCAACCCAATACTACCGGGACCGACTATTGCTATCCTTGGTTTTTTCGTTTCTTTACTCATCAAATTGGACATCCTTTAAAAAACTCAAATAACCCATTGTCTTTAATAAATTATTTACATTGGGAGTAATTCATTTTTTATCATGTTAAAACTCTTTTTTTTATGTGTATTGTATGTTTGTGCAAGGTTTCTCAATTGTTATCGAATATTCTGATCTAACGTGGACACAGATTCCGAATGATAACTTCGGGATGGAGAGTTGACGCATTGTTCAGCTGATGCGTATCCGGCACTTTGCTTTAATTAAGTTTCGTTCACCCGACGGAGCTTGCCGCCATGTTAAGAACTGCTGTGGTTCAATGATTTTGGTCACCGTCATAGAGGTGATACTCTCACTTCAACGATTCAACTGGTGACATAATGAAAAAAAGTTTTAGCCCCGAATTCAAATTAGAGTCAGCTCAGTTGGTGCTTGACCAAAACTACAGCATTGCCGAAGCCGCTAGTGGTACATACTTTAATTAGTAGCCTTATACTGTTTTCCCACGGTAAAGCCA
>NZ_JAQRFK010000101.1 GCF_028598745.1 Xenorhabdus sp. IM139775 | reverse complement strand
ACAGTGATAGTGAGATCTTTTGCAAATAAGTTTACCATCTTCTGATAGCCATCTTGATTGTTATCAGAGGAGACTTTTAACTCTATAGTACCTGCGGTCTCATGCATTTCGAAAAGTGAAAATTTCTTAATATCTGTTTTATTTTGGAGGTTAGCCAAATCACCAAAAGGATGAACACCGATAGATGCCCATTCTTCGTCAGCAAGATATCCCCACACCCGTCCACTATCATCATACTTACCAGCCCCTACCGTAAGATCAAAAGACAGCATGCAATCCAGCAATTTCCAATCACAAGCCACCATATCATCCGGTTCCGGTACCCACGGCAAAACATTGGCATCGGCTTCTGATCGCTGAATATAGAGAAAAGCCCCTGAATCATCGTATTTAGGCAGAAGATATACGGAGTCAGCCCAACCGCTACGTTTCACTGGCTTACCCAAATACACTTGAATCAGTGCCCAAGGGAAAGAACCAACAGGGGCGACATTATCAACCTTAGCTTCGAATTGATCTGGGCCAAATGAACATTTTTTATCAGCATTATCCAACTTAGTTATTTCAGACATAAACACCTCATTCATTATATTATTTGTTAAATTTAAAGGTCATTTCATCCTACTCATCAACAGCCCGTTAATTTTACTTAGGGCGGGTTTTTATCTCAATCGAATAACGCATAACCGAATAAATACGCATGAAAATAGGGTGAAATGCGCTGGAATCTGTCACTTCGCCGGGTGGGTAATTCGCGGGGGTGTAAATCCGGAGTTTACTGCGGGAAAATAGCCGATGTTCAATAAAGGAGATTTTAACCGGGCATAATGAATGACACATTGAACTATCCATCCCAGAAAGTGATAACTCTTTATTATCAACCAATAACTACATGTCATTAAGCATCTTTTCGATAAATCACCTAATCTCACTTAAGTGCACAAAAGTATTAATTTTATTCTTATTGAAAGTTGGGACATCAAATATTCTATGAGGTGCTATATATGAGTCCATATATTGGTAAGAAGTTCATTCGATTTTTACCTTATATCGGTTCTCTGTTTTTGCCATTTGTAGCTATCAATACTTTGGCTATAGGTGAAAAGAACACGGAACAGCAAACACAGAACGTGGCAAATGAAAAGTGGTTAGATAAATCAGATAATCGGGGAGAAGATAATAAAGTTGATGAAACCGCTGGTTTAATTGCGCAAAATGTTCAGACGGTGGCTCAGGTGTTATCGTCTTCACCTTCACAGCTGACTGAACAGGCTAAATCCTACGCGACCTCCTACGCACTGGGAAAAGTCAACAGTGCGCTATTCGGCGAAACCCAGAAATGGCTATCCCAGTTCGGGACAGCCAGAATTAACTTTGCCCTCGACCGAAAAGGCAAGCTGGATAATGGCTCGCTGGATCTGTTGCTGCCGCTCTATGACAATAAAGCCGACTGGCTGACGTTCTCCCAGTTTGGTTACCGCCATAAAGACAGCCGCCATACCCTGAACGTCGGTCTGGGCGGGCGTTACTTTACCCCTGATTGGATGTACGGGCTGAATAGCTTCTTTGACCATGATGTCACCGGTAAAAACCAGCGCCTCGGCGTGGGGGGCGAAGCCTGGACCGATTATGTCAAACTCTCCGCGAATACTTACTGGCGCCTGAGTAAGTGGCGTCAGTCACAGGATGAACATGATTGGGAAGAGCGCCCGGCCAGCGGTTTTGATCTGCTCGGTGAATTCTATTTACCCGCTTACCCGAATCTCGGCGGTAAGTTAGGCTTTGAACAATACTATGGTGACAATGTGGTGTTGTTCAACCGTGACAGTAAACAGAAAGACCCCAGCCTTGGCAGGGTCGGCCTGAATTATACACCGGTTCCGCTGCTGACCATGGGCGTGGACTACAAATATGGCGGTAGCGGACACAGTGAAACCCTGTTCCAGGCCAACCTGAATTATCGGTTTGGTATCCCTTTTGATGCGCAGTTCTCGCCGGGTAGCGTGGCTTCCGCGCGGACACTGGCAGGCAGCCGCTACGATTTAGTTGAAAGAAACAACTATATCGTGCTGGATCACCGGAAGAAAGAAGCCGAAAAAGAGCTGCAATTGACCCTGCCGCAAGGCGCTGTCGTGGGTTATAGCCGGCAATCATGGCCAACCCCAATCCCCGTGGCGGCTAACGTAGAATCACGCGTTAAGCGCGTCATCTGGCAGGCAGATGAACCGTTTACCCAAAATGGCGGCAGCCTTGCCGGCGATAATAAGCATCTGAATCTGATATTGCCTAATTTTGTGCTGAATGCCCAGAATACCCATGCAGTCAATATCTTTGCGGAAGATCATAACGGCAAGTTAACCAAGCCCGTTACGTTGAGTGTGACCGTTCAGCCTTTGGATGTAAAACAGTTTAAGGCTGAAAATATCCCCACCTCGGCGGATGGCAAGGAAAGTTATCAGTTACTGGCTACGCTCGCACAGGGAGCCGCTGGTGCTCCTATCTCCGATACCGAGTTTAAGGATGCCGTCTGGTCGCTCGAACCGCAAAATGACGGCGTGAATCTGACGTGGGAAACCCCCAGTAAAACCAACGACAAGGGACAATTGCAGGCCACGGTCAGCAGTGCCCAGCCGCTGAAAGATATTAACGTTTTCCTGGAACTGCCGGGCATGGCGAAGAAACATCTTGGTGATGTGAGCTTTGGCCGTCTGCTGTCTGATTTTAATATCCAGTCTGTCAAGTCGCCGATACGAGGGTCATTTTTCACCGGAAACAGTGGTTATACCTTTACGGCATTGGTCACAAATAAGCAGGGTGAACCGCTGAGAAACCAGAAAGTGGATGTGAAGTGGTATCCCGATAAATTGCCGGATGGCGTGATTTTGTCCCCCATGCAGGGTATAACGAATGATCAGGGGCAATTGTTTGCAACCCTGACCAGTACCAAGCCGGCAAAAGATATTAACGTCGGGGCATCAATAGATGGTGGACAGACCATAACCCATGTTGCCAACCCGGTGACGTTCATCAATAACATTAATGCCGGCGATATGAAGGCTTCTGTCACGGCGCCGGTACCGGAAAAAGGGTTCTATTTCACCGGAACTTCGGGTTATACCTTTACGACCGTGATCACGGATAAGAAAAATAAGCCACTGCAAGACCAACCCGTGGATATTAAGTTCTATCCTGAGCCGTTGCCGGATGGCGTTCAATGGTTACCCGTGAAAAATACGACGGACGCTCAGGGGCAAGTGTATGCGACCTTAATCAGTAGCAAGGCGGCCAATTTTGCTCTCACCGGTGTATCCGTGGATGGTGGCAAGACCAAAACAGCCATTAATATCCCCGTGATTTTCGTGGATGCTGATAAGGCTAAAGATCCTGAAGTTGCATCCGTCAAGTCGTCACCCACTTCACCGATTTTCATTAAAGGTGAGTATACCTTTACGGCAGCAGTCATAGATAAGCTGGGCCAGAAAGTGTCAGACAAGAAAGTGGAGGGGGTTAAGTGGCTACCTGAGCAGTTGCCGGATGGTGTGACGTGGTCATTCAAGGGTGAGACGACGGATAAAGATGGGAATTTGACGGCGACCTTAACCAGTACCCAGCCGACAGTAAACGATATTAATGTTGCTGTGTCCGTCGATAATGGTAAGAGCAGTACGCCCATTGGTGCCGTGGCTTTTGAACCTGCCATTGTACTTAAGGAGATTCCTTCAAAACAGACATCGCCACAGACGGTAAAAAATGGAAGCTATACCTTTACAGTAGTGGCCTACAACAATATTACACACCAACCACTGCCACCAGGCCAGGAGGTGGGTATTGAGTGGTATCCGGATAGCTTGCCGGCGGGTGTGACGTGGTCATCAAAGGATAAGAAGACGAGGGCGGGAGGCGAATTGACGGCGACCTTAACCAGTGACGAGGAGGCACAAATTGTAGTTGCTGCGTCAGTATATGGTAAGGATGAAAAATTCAAAACCTACTTCAACAATAAGACCCCAGTGGCTTTTATAAATGGAATTACCGTTTTGAGCATCGAGCGGGAAGAAAAAGGGAAGGTCTTAGCCGGAGGGAAGGGTTATTCCGTGAAGATAAAACTCGGCGATAAAGGCTCAGCATATCTGCCTTTGCAGACCATAGATCCGGCTCTGGCGGTTAAATTTGAGCCAGTTTTGGCGGTTGGTGGGGGTACTAGCAGTGCGACACTCGAGTACAGCCTTCCACTCAAGACAGATAAAGACGGGATAATAAACGCAACCTTAATCGATAAAGTGCCTGAAGACGTTAAAATCGAAGCGAAAGTAGGTGGTAGTGTAGCAAAGACGTCTGATGTTATGACTTTCGTGGGTGATATTGATTTGGAGACTATTGAAATTGAGAATAAGCCCAACAACGATCAGCCTAGCGACGGAAAGAAAGGCTATCACTATCAGGTTATAGTGAAGTCCGGGAACGACGCTGTAGAGAATCTGAATCTGGAAAATGACTATGATATCGAGTGGAGCGCGCTGCATGACGGTAATGGGTATGACTATAAGTCGTTAGTCGGTAGTGATCTGAAATTCAGCGGGCAGAATAGCACCACCACCTCGGGAACAACGAAGGGGGCGTTAACTGCAACATTAACCAGTTCAGTCGGTCTTAATGGGGTTAAACCCACGCTGACGCTGAAACCGAAATTAGGTCATCTGAACACAAAGGTGGCTCAAATATCGGGTACGCCGTCCGTGAACTTTGCACCAATACCGAATGGGGATACGCGTCAGAAAGTGGGATTGCGTGTTACTGATCCGAATGGTTCAACAGCACCGAAACTATATGGTAATAATCAACCTGTTACCATCCTAGACAAGATGCATGCAGAGCTATGGGATGTTACTGGGCAGGGGCAGCAGCTGTTTGATGCAGCTGGCAAAAGCGTTATGCTTTCAGGCTCCGGACCGAATTATACGCAGTTTATAAAGCCAGCCAACGAGAAATTCCAGTTTACTGTTATGCCTAATGCCCAAGCTGGTGGTCAAACAACTCCACTAATGACGCTAGATCCTACAACGTTCAATATGACTGTGACTGACAATAAGACAGGGATAATAAGCTTCTACACTTATAAAATGGAGCCTAAGCAAATTTTTGTGAATTTGCGTGACGTTTATAATATAGCGTCAAACGCAGTCTCGCCGTGGGGCGACTGTGTGACGACACATGATAAGTTGGATGAACCATTGTACAAGGATATATGGAATCCCGCTGATCGAAACGCGCTAGTGGCTCTGTATTCTGATTTACCAAAATGGACAATGATGAAGGGGGCGACACAAGTGAGGATAGGGTCTAATGCAGGCAGTCGTCTGGGTGAGTATAGCCTTGCGATTGCGGGTACTGATGCTGGTAGCACTGATGATTATGCAGCTCTAGGTAAGGACTATGATATAAAAGATGCATACCTCTGTATGGTTACTAAGTGATAGCTAAGTAATAAAACAGGCTCCAAATAATGGAGCCTGTTTTTTATCATTGAAGTGATAACTTTTCCTTATCAGCCAATAACAATATTTCATTACCCTGTTGGCAACAAGTCAGTTAATGTGTCCCGAGTGCAAGATAACTATTTATTCTTGCCCGGGTATTGGAATATAAAATATTACATGAGGAATTTTATATGGACGCTTATATAAATAATAAGTTCATTCGATTTTTGCCTTATATTAGTTTTCTTTTTTTACCGTTAGTATCAATGCATGCCTCGGCTGCCGTTAAGCTTGGCGAGGTTGAAATCACTTCGACCAATCCGGAAGTGAATGGCGACGGCAAACAGGCGCATACCTACCGGGTAAAAGTGACTGATACTGCCAGTGGTGCTGCCCTCCCCGGCCTGGCCTTTGACCGCGACAAGGTCATTTGGCAGGCAGTTCACCCCGATGGCAAGTATGACTATGGCTCGTTAGTCAAGGAAGGTAAGCTGGTTTTCGGCAATCAAGGCCTGACCACGGATGAGCAGGGTTACTTAACCACCACGTTAAGCAGTTCGGTCGGCCTTGAAAATGTTCAGGCCAGACTGGCGCTTGTGACGGAGGAAGGCAAACAGGAATCGAAAGCTAACACGGCCGTGAAATTTGCAACGCCAACGCATCTGGCGGGCCTGTTTATCTACGATTATTGGCGTTCTACGGAATGGTCAGCGACACCGGAGCCAGGGACAACACTCCATCGTTTTTATCGGGATACTGAGAATGGGCCGTATAATATTACGGACGCCACAATGGCAGAGCTGCGGCTTAGGCCCGAACAAGGTCTTTTTAATCCTGATATTGAAACCGCAGTGCATAGAGTAGTAAAAGGAAAGGCTGCTGAGGCTATTCCTACCTTTGAGAATAAATACTATTTGGGGTTTGAATATAAGAATCCAGTCATAGAGCCGACAGTTTTAGAGACGACGGTGTCTCATAAAGGTAGAGGAAGCTCAATAACCTACACTTATACCCTAAAACCTCAGCGCTTTCTTATCAATATGACGGATCGTAACAATAGCGTAGCCAACAGATACTTAATTAAGCGTGAAGATTTTAACCTGAATGATTGTAGTAAGAATACGGCTAAAGATACAGCAGGTAATAAGTATAGTCCAGTGATGTTGTCGTATGTGAAGCGAACAGGCAATAGCCAAAGTTTATTGGATGAATATCCCGATATCACGCAGTGGGGGGTGATTCGTTCGGTAACTGCCGGCAAGCATTGGAATCAGAAAGCGGGGGGGTATCCAACTCGGGCACCCATTATCAAGGTGATTAATGATATAAAAGGGACTGAAAAACAGGATGAAATGATTTTGTTTGATATATCGAGTAATACAATACTTCATGATTATGAAGAAATACCACCAGACGCGATACTCCTCTGCCTGTTCAATTCATAGATTATAGAATAAGGTCATAAAAACAGGCTAAAAATAATGTCGGCAATCAGTCTGTTAATGTGTCCCGAGTGCAAGATAACTATTTATTTTTGCCCGGGTATTGGAATATAAAATATTACATGAGGAATTTTATATGGACGCCTATATAAATAATAAGTTCATTCGATTTTTACCTTATCTCAGTTTTCTTTTTTTACCGTTGGTATCCATGAATGTCTCGGCTGCCGTTAAACTTGGCGAGGTTGAAATTACTTCGACCAATCCGAAAGTGAATGGCGACGGCAAGCAGGCGCATACCTATCGGGTAAAAGTGACCGATGCTACCAGTGGTGCTGCCCTCCCCGGTCTGGCCTTTGACCGCGACAAGGTCATTTGGCAGGCAGTTCACCCCGACGGCAAGTTTAACTATGGCCAGTTAATCAAGGAAGGTAAATTGGTTTTCGGCAATCAAGTCCTGACCACGGATGAGCAGGGTTACTTAACTACCACGTTAAGCAGTTCGGTCGGTCTTGATAATGTTCAGGCCAGACTGGCGCTTGTGACGGAGGAGGGCAAACAGGAATCGAAAGCTAACACGGCCGTGAAATTTAACTCAGTATCGCAGCCGGCTGGCTTGTTTGTTTACAGTTATTGGGATTCCTCATATGACACGAGAAATACACATAGACCGGAGCCAGCGACAACACTCCATCGTTTTTATCGGGATACTGAGAATGGGCCGTATAATGTCCCGGACTCAGCCGTGGCAGAGCTACGGATTACGCCCGATCAAAGTCTTTTTGATCTTCACACTGAAACCGCAGTGACCAGAGTGGTAGAAGGAGGTGCAGCCTCTCCCTCCGGATATGTTAATAAATACTGGGTGGGGAGTAGATATAAAAATCCAGTCATGGAGCCGACAACACTCGAGATGACGGTGACTTCTAATGAATCAGGAGGATCAACGACGTACACTTATACCCTAAATCCTCAGCACACTTTTATCAATATGACTAATCGCAACAACAGTGTAGCCATCTACGACTTTATAAAACGTGCCGATTTTAATCTGGATAAATGTGAGAATAATACGAATAAAGATACAGCGGGCAATATATATAGCTCAGTGAATTTGTCGCATGTGATGCGAACAGGCACTTATCAAAAGCCATCTCAAACGCTATTGGACGAATATCCCGATATCACGCAGTGGGGATTAATTAGTTTGGTTACTGCCGGCCATGATTGGAATGAGAAAGGGTGGGGCATCCCAACGCGTAAAACGATTATCAAGGTGATTGATGACACAAAAGGGTCAAAGACCCAAGGCCAAATGATTGGGTTTGATATATCGAGTAATACAACACTTAATGATGGTGAAAAAATGCCACCAAACGCAATACTTCTCTGTTTGTTTAATTCATAGGTCATAGAATAAAGTCATAAAAAGCAGGCTCCAAATAATGGAGTCTGTTTTTTATCATTGAAGTGATAACTTTTCCTTATCAGCCAATAACAATATTATTACCCTGTTGGCAACAAGTCATTTAATGTGTCCCGAGGGCAAGATAACTATTTATTCTTGCCCGGCTATTGGAATATAAAATATTACATGAGGAATTTTATATGGACGTCTATATAAATAACAAGTTCATTCGATTTTTGCCTTATATTA
>NZ_JAQRFK010000100.1 GCF_028598745.1 Xenorhabdus sp. IM139775 | reverse complement strand
TTTATGGGAAGGTCTGCATAAGTAGAATATACAGTCACTTTATCATAAATTTCGTTTTTGTTTCCATCTGAAGAATCTTCATCTTGAACATACTTCACATTCAAAGACTCGGAATATCTGGGTTCCCCTTCTTGGGGGATTACCATATAGTATAACCCACCAAGTTTATTAGGTTCTAATTGATCATATGTGAAAGGAAACGGAGTATCTCCTATTTTATTTATATCTCCAGTCCTATAGGTTGGAGATAATAATATTTTTTCATCTGTTCCATAATATTCAGTAAAGAATGCAAGAATGTCTGTTTCATAGGAATTATCATATTGATTAATTTCTACATTAAAATGATCTCTTCCAACGAGTTTCTTAAGTACTCCACCTTCTTCCATTTCATTTATAAAAGGATTATCTAATTGTCGATTATGAGAGTTATCAGGAAAGATACACATTGATGCTGTATATGTATATCCTGTTAGATTTTGTATTTCTGCTATAAAATCAATTCTCGCTGGTTTACCTTTTTTAGGGTACGCACGAAATTTTATCTTCCCATTTTCATCACTGTTTAATATGATGGAATATTGGTGATTTCTTTTCTCTATAGGATCAATAATATTAACATCTCCTTCTGAATCATCAGTTATATTTATCACCTCAGATCCAGGAGACAATTGATTTCGTTGTGTTGAAATAACAACCTGAGTATTTATCCCATTACCAGCAGTATCAAGGACTACTCCTTCATATACACTATAAGTGCTTGTCTTGCTAGTTATTAGGTTATCAGTAGTTGGTAATTTTATAAACTTATTTTCAGTTTTTAATGTAATTATTTCTTGCGGTGGATTTTTACTTATTTTATATGAAATAGGCAAAGGATTAATGTTAACAGGCCTTTCATTTCAGGGCGAGAGCATGAAAGCCTGTTTTTTGAACGATCCGTGCAAATAAAATACTGATTGATACTTTAACAAGACCGAATTGAGTGATATTCACCCTATAATTGATTATGCTACATACAAATTAAGGTCAAAAAACGTTCGCGCTCTCGCCCTGCCTTTCATTTTTATCATAAGCCACAACCTTAAAAGGAATTTCTGTGAGAGATTGACTATTATCGAACGTTAATAACAGTATAGAATGACCATGTTTTTCTTGACTTGTGAAATTTTTTACAAATGGTTCATATATAACTTGATGAATAGATTTCGACTGATCTTCTATTTTAAATTTAGATATTTCAGATAGTATATTTGGATCACCCGTTTTGATGGTTACTATTAGATAAATGGACTGACCATTAAAAATGGTAGAACCATCTTTAAGTGATACTTCAATTAAACTCGATGAATCTGAAAATACAAGATTTACATTTACCGTTGGTGAATCACGCTCGTTCCCATGACTGATTATTTTATATTGGGCTTGATAAGATCCATATAGAGTGATTTTATCTACAGGGAATAGTAACGAATATGGAGAAAAATCCTGTTTATCTGGGGTGATATAGTATGGTATAGAAGTTATAACACTACCATCATTAAAACGAAGATAGCCAACAATTTCATCTCCAATTTCTTCGTCAACATATTTCCCCACATTCATTAATAAATATTTATTCCCCATTATATGAACATCATGCATGTTAATGGTATCCGTCCCGCTTGCCTGAGGAAACACAGGAGGAGAAAGCTCTATTTTTTCTAAGTTTGTCATTGAATACCTCTTTATTATGTTTTTTAGATTGGAATTTTTAATATTTGTGACAACATTAACAACAAGAACTAAAACAACAAATAAAAACCTTGGGTAAGTAAAGTTATCTTTTATATTACTACCTTATATTTTTTAGCTCTAATAAAATGATAAATATAGGTGAAAATTCAAAACACAAAACCATTTATAAACCATATAATCACACATGGTTATTAAAAATATATTTAACATTAACCAACCTTAAAGGTTTCATATTTTCTTATCAGCACTATTAATATAAGATCGCCATATAAAATGCCCTTTCCACCAAATTAATTCAAATCACTTTTTTCTATCGACTGATAATTATTTTTTATTGAACAGACCATTCTACCAAGGAATAATTTAAACCATAAATTATCAAAGACACATTCAATTAAAAAAATAACCAATATTGCTTGTGAAATATTCATTTCAAAATTGTAACATCTATAATTTACAAATAAATATTAAACTATTGGGTTACTCCAAAATCACCATAAGCATTTTTCACTTTCCATAAATAACGCGAGGCTTGTGGTGCTGGATGGTTATTTTGCACATATTGATAAAACTCATTGGGTGTCATTCGATTAATTTTATTAATTGCTAACGTCCGGTTTGGGTCAAACGTTCGCAACAATGCACCTGCACCATTTACATAAGCGACTATCGTTGCATAATGCAGTGTTTCCGGGTTGGAAATGCCGTCTAAATGCTGTTTTTTCAAGATGCTGATATACGCTGTACCAAGATCAATGTTGGTTTCAGGATCTTTCAATTCGCGTATTGTCGGCTGCCCTGATTTTCCTTTTATTCTGTAAGCATCCCGACCAGCCGTGGACGCCTTAATCTGCATTAACCCAACGGCATTCGATTTACTGATAACCTCTGGACGGAAACCAGATTCCACCAGAATAATCGCTTTGATGAGGGTTTCATCAATACCATAACGCCTTGCAGCCTTTTTAATCAGGCTATCAAATGGCGTTGGTTCAGATTTCTTGGCGAGTTTACGAGAGCCAAAAACCGCATTATTGCTATCCAGCATACGTTTTGCCGTCGTTTGTCCATTAATGTCCGAGCGATGACCCCCTTGGCCTGCACATCCCGTCAGTAACAATACCAGCGCAATAGAACCGAGTTTTAATTTCACGCAACTTCCCCTAACTAAGATTAACCCTATAAAGCATATATAATTTTATTGTTAAACTAAAAATATTTTTTATTATTTATCAAAACAAATCTCTTCACTAATCATGGTTAACCCTGGACAATATGCTGTTTTTTTGCTCGCATAAGTCTGTCACTGAGATAGCCATCAACAAAATTTAAGGTGTATCTATCGAATCTATTATCAATTTCATCCGTTATCTCCTTGACTTTATAAAGGTGATACTGATAATCATTATCAATAATTAAATCTATAACAAGTAAGGTTGACCATAATGGACAAAAAACACTCGCTTTCTGCTTTTCCGATATTCAGCCTGATTATTGCTTTGTTCACTATGACGTTATTCAGTCAGCAAGCGTATGCTGACAAAAAATTCAGGGTGGTGACGACATTCACGATTATTCAGGATATGGCGCAAAATGTCGCAGGGGATGCCGCAATTGTCGAATCAATCACAAAGCCTGGTGCAGAAATCCACGATTACCAACCCACTCCCAAAGATATCATCAAAGCACAGCGCGCAGACCTGATCCTCTGGAATGGCTTAAATTTAGAACGCTGGTTCGAACGTTTTTTTGAAAATATGGCAGATAGGCCTGTTGCTGTGATAACCGAAGGTATTACGCCTTTGCCAATTCGTGAAGGGCCTTACAATAAAAACCCTAACCCACATGCCTGGATGTCCCCCCAAAATGCGCTGATTTATGTCGAAAATATTCGTAAAGCGTTTGTCAAACACGATCCAGAGAATGCTGACATTTATAATCGCAATGCCAAAGCCTATGCAGAAAAAATAGCTCAATTGGATGCACCTCTTAGAGAACGCCTTTCTCGTATTCCTGAAGAACAACGCTGGCTGGTAACCAGTGAAGGCGCTTTCAGCTATCTCACTCAAGATTATGGCTTCAAAGAAGTTTACCTATGGCCTATCAATGCTGAGGAACAGGGTTCTCCTCAACAGGTTCGCCGTGTCATTGATACGGTAAGGGCCAATAAAATCCCCGTTGTCTTCAGTGAAAGTACCGTTTCAGATAAGCCAGCAAAACAAGTCAGTAAAGAAACTGGCGCCCGTTATGGCGGAGTACTTTATGTCGATTCTCTTTCCACTCAAAAAGGATCTGTTCCGACTTATATTGATCTACTTAACACTACGGTAGACACAATTGCAAAAGGATTTAATCAATGAATCACTCATCATTAAACCGCCAACCATCATTTAAACCACCTCATTTAATTGTGGAAAACGCTACGGTCACTTATAACAATGGGCACACGGCTATTTACGATGCCAGTTTTAATATTATCGGCGGCACAATTTGTGCGCTGGTTGGCATGAATGGCAGCGGAAAATCCACATTATTCAAAACAATCATGGGATTAGTAGCCCCTTCACAAGGAAAAGTGACCCTCAACGATCAACCTATCAAAGCCGCACTAAAACAAAATATCATCGCCTATGTTCCTCAAACTGAAGATGTCGATTGGAACTTTCCGGTGCTGGTTTCCGATGTTGTGATGATGGGGCGTTATGGAAAAATGGGATTCTTACGTCGTCCCAGTAAACGTGATCATGACATTGTCAATAAGGCCCTTGAACGTGTCGGATTAACAGAACTGCGTGACCGCCAAATTGGTGAACTTTCAGGGGGTCAGAAAAAACGCGCATTTTTAGCCCGCGCATTAGCTCAAGAAGGAAGAGTTTTACTGCTGGATGAACCTTTTACTGGCGTGGACGTTAAGACAGAAAATGCCATTATTGACCTGTTGCGTGACTTACGTGACGAAGGGCATTTGATCTTAGTATCAACACATAACCTTGGCAGCGTCCCTGAATTTTGTGATCACGTTATTTTGATCAATCGCACTGTGCTCGCCAGTGGCCGAACAGAAAACACGTTTACTCAAAAAAATCTGGAAATGACCTTCGGTGGTGTCTTACGCCATATTAATCTTTCCGGCCCTGAGTTACATGAAGATGACGATCCACGCTCACTGACCGTCATTACTGATGATGAACGTGCTGCCGTCTTTTATGGGCATAATCATCATATCCCACCACGACAAAGCCCCAAGCAAAAGGAAGACCAACCATGATGGAACTACTTTTACAACCATTCAGCTATAACTATATGGTAAAAGCTATGTGGGTAAGTGCCATTGTTGGGGCTGTTTGTGCTTTTTTATCCGCTTACCTGATGCTAAAAGGTTGGTCGCTGATGGGAGATGCCCTCTCCCACTCGGTTGTACCTGGTGTAGCAGGCGCATATGCTCTCGGTATACCTTATGCAGGTGGGGCTTTTTTTACGGGGATGCTCGCCGCCTTGTCAATGACATTAGTGCGTCATATCACTCGGTTACGTGAAGATGCGGTGATCGGTTTTATATTCTCTACATTTTTTGCCGTCGGATTATTGATCGTTTCTTTAAACCCAACCTCCGTGAATGTACAAACCATTATTTTGGGCAATATCCTGGGGATCTCCGATGAAGATGTCTTACAGGTTGAAATCATTATCGCAATTTCTTTTATTATCTTAATGCTACTTTGGAAAGATTTGTTGGTTGTTTTCTTCGATGAAACTCATGCACGCTCTATCGGATTATCACCGTTACGGTTGAAAATGATTTTCTTCACGTTATTAAGTGCCTGTACTGTTGCGGCATTACAGACAGTAGGTGCTATTTTGGTGATCGCAATGGTTGTCACACCGGGAGCAACCGCCTATTTATTAACGGATAGGTTTAAGCACTTGTTAGTTATTTCTGTTGCCATCGGTTCATTCACAAGTGGTATCGGTGCATATCTGAGTTATTTTCTCAATGGTGCAACTGGGGGTGTCATTGTCACCATGCAAACAGTCATTTTCCTACTCGCGTTCTTCTTTGCCCCCAAACATGGCATGCTAGCCTCCCGCAGACGAGCCAGAAAGGAATCTCTGGCATTGATTCAGGAACGACGCTCATGAACACATTGATTGAATTAATGACTGAACCTTTCATGCATGGGTTTATGCGACGAGCCATCTTTGCTGCCATTATAGTCGGCGCTGTTTGTGCCGTACTCTCGTGTTACCTGGTCTTAAAAGGCTGGTCGCTGATGGGAGATGCCATTTCCCATGCGGTTTTGCCGGGTATCGTGCTTGCTTTTGTCGCAGGTATCCCCCTTGCAATAGGTGCGTTCCTTTCCGGTATATTTTGTGCATTTGCCACTGGATATCTAAAAGAACATAGCAGAATCAAAGAAGATACTGTTATGGGGATTGTTTTCTCAGGGATGTTTGCATTTGGGTTAGTGCTGTTTACTCGCATCGATACGGATCAACACCTGACACACATTTTATTCGGCAGCATATTGGGCATTACTCAGCATGAATTACTGCAAACACTGTGTATTGCAGGGATCACACTGGCGATTGTGTTACTGAAAAGAAAAGATTTCATGCTCTACTGCTTTGATCCCAATCAGGCACGAGTGGTTGGTCTTCCCGTCAAACTTCTCCATTACGGATTATTATCACTGTTGGCGCTCACCATTGTCGCCTCTTTGCAGGCTGTCGGCATCATCCTCGTCATTGCGATGTTAATCTCACCCGGCATCATTGCTTTTATACTGTGCCGAAGTTTTGACCGTATGCTCATTGTAGCCATGCTTGCGTCTATATCATCCAGCGTACTTGGCACGATCATCAGCTTCCATATTGATGCCGAAACAGGTCCCTGCATCGTCATCATTCAAGCAATTTTCTTTACTATTGCACTTATTTATGACCAAATAAAATTAGCTTGCAAGAAAGCAAACAAAGGGTCGTTTGAAAAAATGCTACCCCAATCGGCATCAATTCCAGAAAAATAAAACTAAGAAATAATAGAGTGCCATATCAAATTTAAGATATGGCCTTATTAATTTCCATTAAAATCCCTTTTAGCCTGTTCAAATGTTATATCTGTCTGTAATATGAGCATAGCAATTGTCAACTTAATGAGGTGAACCATGTGGCAAGCAGTTAGCCGTCTATTAAGTGAGCATTTTGGTGATGCTGAAATTCACAATAAAACGGAATTGGCGGGAGGCGATATTCACCATGCCTGGCACATTAAATATGGTGAACAAGCTATCTTTATCAAATCCAACGTGAAAGAGATGCTGCCAATTTTTAAAGCAGAAGCCGAACAACTGGACTTACTGGCTCGCAGCAAAACAACCCGCGTTCCTGACGTTTATGGTGTAGGTCATGATCGCAATTATAGCTTCTTGTTACTGGAACATTTGCCTATAAAACCCTTTAACCCGCATAGTGCGTATCTTTTTGGTCAACACCTTGCGAAGCTACACCAATGGAGTGAACAACCTAAATTTGGTTTTGATTTTGATAACATGCTCGCAACCACCATACAGCCTAACGGGTGGCAAAAGCGCTGGAATCATTTTTATGCCGAAAAACGCATTGGATGGCAATTGCAACTTGCCGCCGATAACGGAATGATATTTGGAGATATTAACCAAATTGTCCAAATAATCAGTGACAAATTACATAACCACCACCCGCAACCCTCTCTCCTGCACGGCGATCTATGGCCCATGAACTGTGCATCATTGAACGATAATTGTGCAGTCACTTTTGATCCTGCCTGCTATTGGGGAGATCGTGAATGTGATCTGGCGATGTTGCCACTTTATCCAGACCTTCCTTTGCAAATATTTGATGGTTATCAGAGTATCTGGCCATTATCTAAAGATTTCCTTGAGCGCCAACCTATTTACCAGCTCTATTATTTATTGAATAGGTGTAATCTTTTCGGTGGCGATCATTTTATCTTGGTACAAAAGATGATTGATAAAATTTTATCCGAACAGGCATGAAATACTTTATTAATATGATACTTAGCATTCATGATATTAAAAATATAAATTTATTTTAACCGAAGTGCTGCACGGAGCATCCTTGCACGGCCATTGGCTTTTATTTAATTACATTATCACCCCCAAGAATTTAAATAAGAAATAAGCGATCGCACCGATAATGATTGGTGATATATAAAGGATAAAAATCTGGCTGAATAAAGAATGACGAGGAAACTTAATTTTGGCTTCCAATTGTTCTTTGGTTATTCCACTTTCTTTCGCAAGTTCAAGGAGCATTTGATCCTCAATACGTTCTTTGATGAATTTAAATTGACGATAAATTCTCAAACCTGACGCACTCATTGCCAAACCAACAAACATCAGAATATAAATGACAAGAAAACTGATATTTTCCCCTGTGATCCCAATAAGACGATCAGGGGTTGGCGAATGTTTCCAGAAAAAATCCAAAAATGGTGTATTAAATTTAATCATTTCTGTCATCATCCTGAGGAAATCATTCAATACCGCGTTAATACCATCACCGCTAACACCATCACCTTTAACATCATGTTGCCCTGCGATCAGATTAACCACTGAGACAAACGTTGATAATAAGGACGGCACAAAAATAATCCAGCCCAAGATTCGTTTAGCGACAGCAACATATCCGGCTTGTTGGTACGTCATTACATTCTCCATTGGCATAAATCATTTTATTTTTACTCAATAATAGCTCATAAGGAACCAACTTTACCCCCATTGGTAGAATAATTCTCCTAAAAAGTATCTCTGCTTTGTTATCACTCATAACGAGATTTAATTGACTGAAATTGTTACAATTAAATCTCATTAATCACTGTTATCA
>NZ_JAQRFK010000010.1 GCF_028598745.1 Xenorhabdus sp. IM139775 | reverse complement strand
TAGGTCATTCTATACTGTAAATACAGTGAGGGAACAGACCCCGCTGATATCCGACAAACTAACTAGAGGATTCAAAAATGACTACTATTACTATCAATACCTATGACCCCGCAGGCCGCTTTAATTTTCACGATAATGAGGCGACTAAATTTTTCGCTTATGTTGAAAAATTAGCGGGCGACGCTGGATACGATGTCGATTATGTCGAAGCGATTTCTGTAGACGAATTCAGCGAACGCTTTGTAGAAAAAGCGCTCCAGAACTACCACCCCGAATAATCGACACAAGCCCTACAAATGTAGGGCTTTTTTTACGGAGTTTTATATGGATAATCGAGAAAAATTAATCAAAATTGGCGAAACTGTTTTCGGTAAACAATGGCAGTCGCCTATGTCCCTATTACTAGGTGTTGATTCTCGCGCTGTTCGCCGTTACGTATCCGGACGCTCTCGACCACCGATGACCTACCGTTTAGTTGCGGCATTGGAAAAAAAACGAAACGAAATAGATAGGGCAATCACAATCGCTAAATCGGATTTAATGCACGGGGATAATGTTACTACCGACGTGATTGAGTCCATTATTTCCCAGTATTCATACAATTATGAATTCGAATTTGAGAGCGATATTTACCGTAAAGCGGCTATCGCCGCGGTTAATAATGCCATATATGAGGAAACCTATTTATCTGATTTACACCAAATCGCAGAAAAATACTCACGGAAGTAACCATGGATTTATTAAATGATAAATGGGTTCCCGTTAATAACAACGGTGTTATTACTCATATGGCTATCGATGAGATACACAACCTACCATTGTCTGCGCTGGCGTTTAGCCGGTTCGATTTTTACTACGCATTTCTGCTGCTGCTGATTGGTTTAACGCATTATAAATCCAAAACCTACCCCGTTTTAGGCGATTCAGAACGGTTCATGCAAAACATCAGAGCAACTAACGGTAAACAAAAACCTATATCCGTGTTACTGCTCGACGCACCCAGTGAAAATGCAGTCAAAAATAATACCGACCATTTTGCAAAACGCGGCCTGTGTTCGCAAATGTGCATACCATGCGCCACTATCGCCCTATATGCAAAAACGCAATTTGAGAGCGCGGGAGGGGTTGGTTTACGCCCGGGTTTGTTTTACAACACCGTCAGTTATTTTATTGAAAAAAAACTATCAGAGAAACGATAGGCGTTAACACAGACTACGGTGTTGACCACAAAACGTATTTTTCGACTGCCAATAACTATTGGCTGGGGGACGAGACTAAGCGCGGCATCTGCTCGATTTGCAGTAACAGTTCTCGCGTCATTTCTCACGTTTGGCGGCAGGGAAAAACGAGCGGGGAAACGCTGGTTTATGTACCATCACCTCATAACGCCAAATCGCGCAATGGCAAAAGATACATGATTACCGGTTCCGATTCGGAACTGTCTATTGTTGACGGTTGTGCGCCGGGCAGTTCACGGGCTATCCCTCCGGAGATATTTAGGAATGCAGAAATCGGCGATGATATCAGTGCATTTAATATCTACTATAGAAAAGCAAAGCTGGGCACAATGACTAGCCACCGTTTTAGGTTGCGAAAACATATTCAGTGGATACCAATTCGAATATGCGCTGAGGGTGCTTTTAAAATAAAACAGACTCAAGAATTTTCGATGGAGGAAAAAGACACTAGTTTTTATGCCGAGACAGTGGGAAATATTTCGAATTTAATATTGCACAACCCCTATTACAATGAGCATCGCGCCAGTCTGGAGGTTTTAGATTTGCATGCACCAGACCAGTTCGATCACCGATTTATGCAAAAAATAAAAATATGGATTTATTATTACAATAGGATAAAAAAATCCAATCGTATCCGCCTGCGGGGAGAACGTCTCGCGTTCCGGCATGAAATTCAGAAAATCGGGCTATTAGGAACCGTGAGCAGCGGTAGTGATACCAACTCACCCTCCGTTGAGGGTGTGATTAAAAATATTACCAAGGCGATCAGGAACGATGATAAAAAAACCGCGTATGAACAGTATAATGCACTGATATTTCTGATTAGTAATTTAAATATCAGGCGTAATATTGGAGGAGATGCAGAACGAGGGATTATTCTCATGGTGAACCGTATCAGAGATATTTTAGTAACTGCATTTGCATAACCTATTATTTTTTTGTGATATAAATCTCAAAAAATAATAGGCGAACGTTGATTAACTGAATTTTTATATATATAATTAGCGCTGTTCTCTGTAAACACGGAGATAAACCGTTTATGACATCAAGCCACTACTCTACCGTATCCGTATCCGTATCCGTATCCGTATCCGTATCCGTATCCGTATCCGTATCCGTACCTACGGTGCAAAACGTGAATAGTTGACTAGTTTTCTTTCGTTCCCTGTGAAACAGGGATAACCCGTTGTTATTCTCGCCTTTATTTGTTATCAAAATTTGTTATCAAAATTTGTTCTCCGTGTAAACGGAGATAACCCGACGGGATGTTTGTCTTGAGGGTAAAGGGCTAAATTGTTCCTCGTGTAAACGGGGTTTAGCTGCTGTTATTATCACATTAACTCGTCATTATCCCCATTCCCTGCGCTAGCGGGGATAAAATGTTTATGGGTCATCGTTAACGACATATACAGTTGCCCCCATATTGAGTTTGATATTGACAGGTGAGAGAATTTAGTATGACAACGAGAAATAACGATAATTTTAAACGCATTTGCGCAGCGCTGGAACTCAGGCGCAATGATGTTTTTGAAATTTTGCAGGAACAGTACTCTAAAAACCAGATAGACGGGTGGTTGCGAGGTGTTGATTCGCTAAAACCGTCAACAGGTAACAGCCGCGCAACAGTCCGGCCGCTGTTCAGACCAATGTCAGATACGCAATTTGATGAATTTTGTGAGGGATTGGTTGACTGGTTGACTGGTTGAAATCAGATTGATTAGGGTCACCTGATGTTCCCCGTAATTACGGGGATAAACCGTTGTTATTCTTATTTTGAGTCGTTGTCAATTTATGTTCCCCATTTACATGGGGATTAATTGCATTGAATTTTAATCACTGGCTGCATTGAGCTGTTTTAGCACCCATGCGCTCAGTTTCAGTCCCTCGCGCTGCGCCTGTTTGACATAGCATGATTTTAACTGAGAATTTAACCTAATAGTCAATACGCTATCTGCGGGTAAAACCCCCGCAGCGTTGAGATTGCCGATATTCCCGTGAAAACCTGTAGGCGGGTTCCCTGCGATGCCATCTTGATAACCAGATTCCCACTCATTGCAGTTGTGGTTAGGGGATAAATCAGGGGTGGGCGCTTTGTTGGTGAACTGGTGCAAGCCGAATTGATAACCCGCAAAATAATCACCCCCAATGCTCTTGCCCGCCGCGAGGTATGTTTCAAATTTGCGCTCGTTCATTTATATCCCCTATAGAATAATGGGTGGCCTAGCCACCCTTATTAATTAATTCTCTATTTCAATACCGACGCGTAACGCGCCCTCTATTGACAACTCTATGCCATTTGGGTGTTCCCAGTGGGTACTGAGATTACTATTAACAGGGTATAGGTTATCAATAAAATCAATACGAGTAATCGATTCACCGGTCTCTGTATACAAAATATCGACATTACCGTTTTGGTTAACACGTCCGAAAATATCATTAATGGTAATCATAGTATATTCCTATTCGTATTCAGGGTTCCGCCCTGTCGGTGAACCGGCTGTTCAGTTCATGATTTAAATATACAATCAAATACCTTGTTTGTCTATACAAACAAAAATAAAAATCATAAGAATGTGATTTCCATCACGTACTAACGGGGTTGCCTGATAATCCGATTACCATTAATTTGATTAAAATCAGTATCTTAATGAGTTATTTTGATAAGATCATTCATCATGGACTGAATGGAGTTTGTTATGGCTAAAATCGGCTATATTCGCGTGTCAACAAATGACCAAAACAGCGATTGACAACAGAATCGTTGCGCCAGACTAAATAATAGGCTGATATCGGTGTGGGGTTTGGGGGGGGATTTAGGTTTGTGACAGGTGCAAAAAAGCCCTCACTGTGAGGGCTAAGGGGTTAGTCTTTTCTTAACGATTCTAATAGTTCATTTGTTTTCTTGTCTTCTTCAGCTCTGTGTAACATTATGCTTTTGAATCTTTGGATTTCATCCATTATTGATTTTATATATAAAAATGATGACAACGAAGAAAAGACAAGCCCACAACAAAAAGAAATTAAATATTTAAAATAATCTGGTGAATTATTTATTAATAAAAAACTAAAGGCTATTACAGATGCTGAAAGTAGATAAAAAACCATTAGTGCTGTAAGCCTAATTTTCTTCATACTTATTATAGGTTCAAGTCTTCTTAATTCACTTCTTGTTAATGCTATATGTTCATTTGATTCAGTTATTTTCCATCTAGCCTGAATGCAATAATTAGATGGAAACAATAATAATGAAACCAAAATCCAAGGCGTAGTTGATGAATTTAAATTAGCCACCTTGGTTAAAAAATACATAAATAAAAAGCCAAGGAAGAAGGCTACAACAATAGTTATAATAAGCGTTTTCGTTTTCATTATAGCCTCCTGTTCGATTGTGTTACTTTTTAACCTCAAGCTCTCCAGCTTGAATCATAGAAATTAGCCATTTATGCATTTCTAAGTATAAATGATTTTCATCAATCAATCCATTGTTATATTGGATGTTTAAAGATGATGATAATCGCACAGGAGATGATATTTATACCTAGTTTTGTGTTACGCGTCTCGAATTACCCTATTTTCTATCCCAGAATCGAGCAACACAAATTATAACACAATATTTTAATATGTTGATTTTAATGGTTTTTATTTTCGGGTTCACACATATCACAATTAATGCAGCGTTTAGTAATTAATAATGCCATTTCAACCCCTTACATAAATTAAGCCTTTTGATTCAGGGCTTAATTTCCTTCCTGATTTGTTGCGCTAGACCATCCCTTGTTATTTCATACCGTATTTTTACGAAAAATGTATCTGACAACGAAATGTATTTTGCAAAGAAAATTATCTGAGGCATATGTTAACACATCTGGCATTTTCACAGCGATTAAGTGTGTCTTTCAAGGGAGAACGTGAGTGTTCATTTCTTGCCCCGCGCGTTAAAGCTCGTAATTAAAGCCTTATCCAAATCATCGCTGCTCATATTTTGTATCAAAAAGTGCGTAACACTCAAAGACAGTCTCTTCAAGAGCATTATTTTTTGCTAGTTTTAACCCCATTGGAAGTATAAAAATCTATTCTGACCTTATTTGAAAATCCGGGGTTCACGAAATCATGAAAAAAACAAAGTCTAAACTGTGTTTAATTGGGTTCGGCCTCGCGTTGGCAACACAAATCAATGTCGCTGAAGCGAATGGGAATGCCTGCGGGGTACCTCTCTTGAGTCATTGTCCAACGCCATTAGACCCAAAACTGCCAGACGTAAAAAACATGTTGACGTGGGGGCCAGCCGAGCGCGTCATTGGGTTCCGTAATGCCTACCGTTCATATGCAGGTGATGTTTTCAAGCACGGTACGCCTACTCCGCTCGATAAATTGACTCAGGATATCTCCTCTGCTCACTATGAAATGGATGGAAAAAAATATGACATTAATGACTATATAAACCGAAGTGATGTTACCGGTCTATTGGTGATTAAAGATGGGAAGATTGCGTTTGAATACTTTGGAAAAGGTAACAACAAGACAACATTATGGACTTCTCGTTCTGTAGGAAAATCCGTTGTTTCAACGTTGGTGGGGATTGCCCTGAAAGAAGGAAAAATATCGTCACTGGATGATAAGATCGTAAAATATAATCCAGATTTACGGCGGACAGCTTGGGAAGATGTCACTGTGCGTTCACTCCTTCAGCACACCTCAGGCGTAACTTGGGGCGAGGATTATACCAACCCTAAATCCGATTTTGCCCAACTCACCCAATGCGAAGCTGGCACGGATACTTATCGCTGTGTCAAGGATTTGATCATTAATCCCAAACGAGTCGCTTATGCTGAACCCGGTGAGATTTGGTCATATTCTTCTGGCGGCGCTTGGATGCTCGGTGATGTTCTTGAGCGAGCGACAGGCGTGCCATTATCGCAATACTTGCAAGAAAAGATATGGCAGCCCTTCGGCATGGCTGATGATGGCGTATGGCAGAGCTACGAGAAAGGCAAGCACGATGTCGGAGCCCACGGCTTCAATGCGACGCTTGAGGATTGGGGGCGATTTGGCTTGTTTGTCTTGAAAAATGGTGAATTGCCTGACGGAACAAAACAACTTCCTGATGATTGGGTAAAACAGGCCAGAACGTGGAACCAAGCTAAAAATTCTGTTTCAGATGCTCATCCTGAGGGCATATATGGCTTTGAATGGTGGAATAACAGCGTTCCTGCCAATGCGGGAAATGTTTCGCCAAAAGAAGGCTTGGGCGAGAAAGATACAATGTGGGCTGCGGGTATCTTTGGTCAGGCAATTGCTGTTAACCAGAAAGAAAACTTGGTTATTGTTCAATGGTCAACTTGGCCGGTGGCGAAACCTTCATTCAGTGCACAACCGCTGGAAGCTTCTTTGATGTTTAACGCGATTGCCAATACGTTGAAGTCTAATTAAAAACCCTTCTTCTTTTATATTTATATTAATACTTAATTGGGATGTGGTTTTATTTTCGAACGAGGATAATTGCGTGCAGCCTCAACCTTTATATCATGATTTACAAAGTGTTATTAATATCCATCAAGTGCAACTCTTGAGGTGTTTTCATGTCCTGTATAAAGAAAGTAGAAAGAAACTTTTCAAAGCGACGTACGGAAAAACAAAGCCGTTTAAAAGATGTCTCAAAAATAGTGAATGGTAAAGTTATCCCAACTGATAAATTAATTGAAATTTTACAAAAACTAATCCACCCCGGCGATCGTGTTATTCTCGAAGGAAACAATCAGAAACAGGCTGATTTTTTATCCAGAATGCTATCTGAATGTGATTCAGGCGTAGTGCACGACCTGCATATGATCATGCCAAGTGTAGGAAGACCTGAGCATTTAGATATTTTTGAAAAAGGAATAGCGAGAAAAATAGATTTCGCATTTTCAGGGCCACAAAGTTTGCGCATCGCGCAGTTATTAGAAGATGGTTATTTAGAGATAGGCGCAATCCATACATACATTGAGTTATACTCGCGCCTCTATGTCGATTTAGTCCCCAATATTGCCTTGGTCGCGGGTTTCAAGGCCGATCGCAATGGCAATCTTTATACCGGCCCGAGTACTGAAGATACACCTGCATTGGTGGAAGCGGCTGCATTTAAGGATGGTATCGTCATTGCACAAGTTAACGAGATTGTCGATGAAGAAACTGACCTGCCCCGTGTCGATATTCCTGGCTCTTGGATTGATTTTGTTGTCGAAGCCGATAAACCCTTCTTTACCGAACCCCTGTTTACCCGCGATCCCAGACTGATTAAACCGATACACGTCCTGATGGCGATGATGGCCATCAAGGGTATTTATGCCAAGCATCAGGTACAGTCATTAAACCATGGCATTGGTTTTAACACTGCTGCCATTGAATTACTGCTGCCCACGTATGGTCAGCAACTGGGCCTGCGGGGCAAGATATGCAAGCACTGGGCCCTGAACCCACACCCCACGCTCATTCCTGCCATCGAAAGCGGGTGGGTTGAAACTGTACATTGTTTTGGTAGCGAATTAGGTATGGAAGAATATATCGCCGCTCGTCCCGATATATTCTTCACTGGCAGCGATGGTTCCATGCGTTCCAATCGCGCCTTTTGTCAAATGGCCGGCCAATATGCCGTCGATATGTTTATCGGTTCTACACTCCAGATCGATGGGCTTGCAAACTCCTCCACGGTAACCCACGGCCGCCTTTCCGGATTTGGCGGCGCACCAAACATGGGGCATGACCCGCATGGGCGTCGCCATGCGACACCGGCATGGCTGGATATGATTGAAGAGCCCGATCCACTGGCTCGTGGGCGAAAATTGGTTGTTCAGATGGTCGAAACGTTCCAGACCAGTGCAAAACCAACCTTCGTAGAAAAGCTGGATGCAGTCGATGTTGCCAAGTCATCCGGCATGCCTTTGGCTCCTGTCATGATCTACGGTGATGATGTGACACATGTGCTAACCGAAGAGGGGATCGCTTATTTGTACCGAGCGCATTCTCTGGAAGAACGCAGGGCGATGGTCGCCGCCGTTGCCGGCATCACAGACGTTGGTTTAGGTGTGGATGCCAAACGGGTTAACGAATTCCGCAAAGCAGGAAAAGTTGTTTTCCCAGAGGATATCGGAATTAAACGCACTGATGCGACTCGATCGTTGCTGGCTGCCGGCAGCATTCCTGAACTCGTTGAATGGTCCGACGGGTTGTATAACCCACCGGCTAAATTTCGGAGCTGGTAATGATGTATGCCTCTTGTCTAAATATGCAAAACACCAACAGGATGGTTGATTTGCTGGCCGCAAAAGCGACTGACGCTTTGCTGGCAGAAGCCTGCCTGACGCCCAAACCCGGCTTGGTCGATAAGCGGGGGAGCGGGTCCCATCATGATATGGATTTAGTATTAATGACGCGTTCAACTGAGAGTTTGCTACCCTCATTTCGCGCGATGGCGTTGGCGGGATGGCATCGTCCAATTGATATCACGCTACGCGAAGAAATCGGGCGTTTAGGACGAACAGCAGAACACCACATGATGGAGACAACCGGGGGGGTGAATACACATCGCGGTGCAATTTGGGCCATGGGATTACTGATCACCGCACTGGCAACATGTGGAGGAAAAGCCCGCGCCGATGTTGTCTGTTCGCTTGCCGCCCAACTGGCCAACATTCCCGATTCAGCCAGCCCAAAAACATTCAGTAATGGTTTACGGGCTTCTCATCGTTATCACGTTCCCGGAGCACGCGAAGAAGCACAGCTCGGGTTTCCACATGTATTGCATAAAGCTTTGCCGCAACTCACACGCAGCCGTGAGGACGGTGCCTCAGAAACTGCGGCTCAAATTAATGCCCTGATGGCCATCATGAGCAGTCTGGGCGATACCTGTGTGCTATCGCGTGGTGGGCTTGCCGCTTTGCAATTTGTTCAGCGAGGCGCTCAAGCCGTATTAGCTGCGGGAGGGTATCAGCATCGCACAGGAAGAGCGAAACTTGCGCAGCTAGAGCTTCGCATGCTGGAGGCGAAAATTTCTCCCGGGGGAGCCGCTGATTTATTGGCCGCCACTTTGTTTCTTGACCAGTTACCTTCTATTAACTCACTGATTCAGAGGACGTTATGGAACGAATAGAACTGCAATATCCTGCAAAAGAAAGACTGGCTGATAAAGCATTGGCCGGCGTTGTCGGTTCCGGGGATATGGAAGCCTTATTTGAACCCACGAGTGATGACGTGCTGAGTGTCATTATCAAAACCTCGGTTGACGGACACAAACAGCAGTGGATGCACCTATTTGAGCGGTTATCCATGCAGCGTGCCCTGCCATCGGGGCGGCTGGAGATCAATGACTTTGGTGCGACCCCCGGTGTCGTGCGTTTACGTATTGAACAGGTCTTTGAGGAGGCAAATCATGCGTGATGATATCAGTTTTATTGAGTTAGGCGCCCGTGAGCGGGCACGTAAATTACTTGATGCTGGAACGTTCCGCGAACTGCTTGGCCCGTTTGAGCGTATCTCTTCACCTTGGTTAGAACCCCAAGGCATTGTTGCTCAGGCCGACGACGGCATGGTCGTTGCCAAAGGCACATTAAATGGTCAACCCGCGGTTGTGATTGCGATTGAGGGGGCTTTTCAGGGCGGTAGCATGGGCGAAGTTTCCGGCGCAAAAATGGCTGCTGCCTTAGAGTTGGCTGCCGAGGATAATCGTAACGGAGTGCCGACACTTGCCGTATTGTCATTGGAAACAAGTGGCGTGAGACTTCAGGAGGCTAACCTAGGATTAGCCGCGATTGCGGATATTCATGCTGCGATTGTCGATCTTCGCCGCTATCTACCTGTGATAGGTATTATTGCCGGGACTGTCGGATGTTTCGGCGGCATGTCGATTGCCGCCGGACTCTGTAGCTACCTGATTGTCACTCATGAAGCCCGGCTGGGGTTAAATGGCCCTCAAGTCATTGAACAAGAAGCCGGGATTGAAGAGTACAATTCTGGCGATCGGCCTTTCATATGGGCAATGACAGGAGGGCACGTGCGTTATCGTTGTGGTTTTGCCGATTTCGAGGTTCCCGATAAATTGCAGGCTGTGCGTTTAGCCCTGTCAGAATGCCAATCCCGTGGTCTTCCCGAACAGCATCGTAGCGACAAATATGATTATTACCTATCAATACTCACGGCGTGCAATAGCCATCCTCAGGTCAAGGTGGGTGACGCCGCACGACTTTTTGCCCAAAAGGAAAAAGTATGAATAGCCCAATATTAAGCCGCGGTGATCATTGGTTTTCCGTATTAACAGCCCATGGAAAACATCATCAGGTTGAATGTGCTTCGGTAAAGGTGGCGGATGTCATTATCGACGGCCAGTCAATCCGTTATATTGCCGTTGTGCCAGACAGTAATAATCCTTACCCACGGGCAAAGCACGGCGAAGTAGGGTTAATTGAAGGGTGGACACTGGCCAAGATAGTTAACGAAACCCTTGCGGAAGATGCTGATAAATCAGAGAAAAGGGCGATCGTCGCCATTATTGACGTACCGAGTCAGGCCTATGGGCGCAGAGAGGAAGCCTTTGGTATTCATCAAGCATTAGCGGGCGCTGTAGCGGCTTATGCAAATGCACGCCTGGCAGGGCATCCGGTTATCGGATTGATTGTTGGTAAGGCCATGTCGGGGGCTTTTTTGGCGCATGGCTATCAGGCCAACCGCCTGATTGCATTTAATGATCCTGAAGTGCTGGTACATGCAATGGGAAAAGCCGCTGCTGCCCGTATCACACTGCGTTCGGTTGAAGCCTTGGAAAAGCTGGCTACCTCAATCCCGCCGATGGCCTACGACATCCAAAATTACCGTTCTTTAGGGCTATTGGAACAGTTGCTGAACATGCCGGAAACGCCTTCTGGCAGCAAAGAAGATACAGGGCTTGTTGAGCAAGCCATTATGAATGGCATTACAGAAAGCAGGAAATACGGGGAACGTTTAGTCAATCGATTGCACGCCAAAAATCGGAGCAGCTCATTGCTGGTGCGCGAACGCATGCGAGCTGAATGGTAAATTTTATTACCCTTCCTGAATCCAATCATTTCTCAGGGAGGGTAATCATCAGTGTCCTTCAATTGATTTTTCTACAATGACCTTTCTACTGAGGACAATATTATGTTTAATGTCATCATCTATGCCTTGATACCGATATTTGTTATTTTGCTGCTTGGGTACATGGCAGGAAAATGGAAGCTGGTAAACAGTGCCCATACATCGCTTTTGAATATTTTTGTCATGAACTTTGCACTTCCGGCCTCATTATTTACGGCCACGGTAAAAACCCCTTGGTCGGGTATTACCGGGAAACTTCCATTGATCGCTGTTATCACATTGACCATGTGGGTGATGTATGCCGTATCGTATTTCATTTTCACTAAATTTTTTCGTAAGACCGCACAGGATTCAGCCATTTTTTCCTTGACGAGTGCGCTGCCAAACTATGCAGCGCTTGGCTTACCCGTTCTTGGAAGTGTCTTCGGGGATTCATCGGCGACCATGCTCAGTGTTGCTGTCTCTATCGCCGCAGGCTCTGTGCTTTTATCGCCATTTTGCTTATTGGTTCTGGAACGTGAGAAAAGTAAGTCCAACGGGGAAGCACAACGATCCACCCTGACGATACTACCCAATTTAATCTTGAACGCATTAAAAAAACCCATCATTTGGGCACCGGTGTTAGGCGTAATTCTGTCGGCACTCTCGTTCTCTGCTCCCCCTATTCTTCTTGCCGCTATCAAACCCCTTGCCCTTGCAGCGACGGCGACAGCGTTATTTTTGACCGGGTTGATTTTATCGGTACGTAAATTTGCCATCAATGTTCCCGTGTTGGTTTCTTGCGCGATAAAACTGATCGTCCAACCCATCCTTGCATGGGGAATTTTGTTGGCATTCGGTATCACGGGTAATGTCGCAGTAACCGCAATCCTTATGCTGGCGATCCCTGCCGGTTTCTTCGGTGTCGTTTTTGGGGATAATTATGGCGTCCACTCGCCCGAAGCAGAAGCAAGCTTGTTGCTCAGCTCGGTTATTTGCATTATCACATTACCGATTTTTATCAGCTTAACCTCCGGGATGTAAATATGCAGGGAACCGTCAATCCTCATGATCTTTTGTGGATAGAGCGGGGCACTGAATTAAAATCAGCCGCCGCGATCCCTGATTGGGTATGGCGTGAGTGGGATTATACGTTGCCTGTTGTTGTCCGGCGTGATCGACGGTCAGATAATGATATTCCTGTGGGGATTAGGGGGGAAAAAAGAAGCCACAGATTCCCATTGTGGATTAAATATAGTGCTATCAATCGGGTGGAAACACCTGAAGGGTTATTTTTAAAATCGAGTGTTTTTAAATCGAGTGTTTTTAAATCGAGTGTTTTTAAATCGAATGAAAAAGCGCAACTGTCACACATACCTGCCATTCAAGCTTTCGTTATGTTAAAGAATCAACAGCTAAAATGGCCATTGGGTGTTATTGGCGGTTGTGGGTATACGCTGGCAACAGGGATTTCAGCGATCAATATAAATAGTGACCTTGACCTTTTGTTGCGCACAGCTCACCAGATCAAACGAGAAGAGTTACTCGGAATCGAGAGTGTTTTGAAGACATTACCGTGCCGGGTTGATATGCAGATAGAGGGGCCTGTTGGTGCTTTCGCCTTAAACGACTACTTAAGAAACCAAGCGGTATTATTAAAAACCAACAACGGGCCCCTTATCAGTAGTTACCCTTGGGGATAATCATAGAGGCGGACGATGAAAACATTATTCACTTTTCCCGGCCAAGGGGCACAAAGTCCCGGTTTGCTGCATCAACTCCCTGACCATTTGATGAGTCATGAGCTGCTTGATGAAACATTCGAAGTGCTGAAATGCGATCCCCTTTCTTTAGATAACAAGATTGCCTTACAGAAAACCGGATCTGTGCAATTATGCCTTTTAATCACCGGCGTTATCCATGCAAGGTTATTCATTTCCTCAGGCGTAACACCCGATTTTGCCAGTGGTTTTTCGATAGGTGCTTTTTCGGCCGCCGTGATTTCTGGTGCCATCTCTTTCAAAGACGCGGTACGTCTCGTGGCATTACGTGGAGAACTAATGGAAAAGGCTTATCCCTGTGGTTATGGATTAACGGCAATCGTTGGGCTTGGGCAACGTCAGATAGAACCACTGATTGTTTCTGTATTCAGTCAGGATCAGCCCGTTTACCTCGCCAATATTAATGCTGAGGATCAAATCGTCATTGCGGGTAGTGAATTAGCGATGCAGAAAGTAGGGCAATTAGCAAAAACCAAAGGGGCAACCAAGGTACAGCGGCTTCGCGTCAGTGTTCCTTCTCACTGCGCTTTGCTGGATGAACAAGCCGGGCAATTGCGTCACGCCATGAAAAGCGTCAATGTCAGCAAGCCAAACATTGCTTACTTAAGCGGGAATACTGGCCGCGTACTATGGCAACCTGAAGACATTGCCTCCGATTTAGCTTTCAACATGGCAAAAACGGTGCACTGGCATGATGCGATGAGGGCGGCTTATGAACGTGATGTCAGGCTGGTGATTGAGATGCCGCCGGGATCAGTATTAACAAGACTGGCCCGTCCGATACAGGAAAATGGATATGTTTTGTCCTGTGCGCAATTAGGGCTAGGCAAATCTATTGAAATGTCAAAGTATTACAATATGTTATCAAGTATTTAATCCATCACTGAATTTTCACTTATAACGCAGAAGACGATCCCATGGATTTATCATGAGATATACTCGTCGTACTCGAAGCGGCTTTTGTCTTGCGGACTGCAACTTTAAATTTATAGGGTATATACTTAAAGATATTTTATATTCTTTAGAGTAAAGACATGATTGAATACATCGTAAAACATGGCAATGATATCGTGAAAGTCTTGGGATCTATTGGCACTTTTATTGGTATTATCCTGTCTGTCTTAAAAAAACTTTATGCAGATGTGTGCGTACTAAGAGAAAGAAAAGCGATAAAATACATCAAGTATCTGAATGAATATAGTCTTTACTTAAATGAACTGGATAAAGAGTATATTAAATATGAAATTGCATCTGAGATCATGTTTGATATCACTAAAATAAAATCTGATAAATTTAGGGATATATTTATCAGGCTGAAACAACATGGATTGAGTTTGGAATATATCGATAACCTTAAGAAATTGAAAACATATGCTGTCCTAAATTCCGGCATGGTTCAAGTCAAAGTCAGTTCTTCTTATTACCTTACCGCTTGGTTTGAAAAACTATTTTCAATCTATTTTTTCACCTTGTCCTTTGTCGTATTAATGGTTTTTTTATTAAAAGCTGATGCACTGGGCAATACATTTGGCAGTGCGTTAGATTTCTTTTGGGTTACCTTAAGCATGATTTTACTGATGGGGATAGGCATTTATCTATTGGTGTTAAGCCCGTCAAAATATCAAATCCAAAAATTAAATAAAGAATTAATTAAATATAACATTGATCATGTTGATTTGTAGACTCAATTGGTTGGTTTGCCATTGTGTCTAAACTTGAAGTCTGTTAGACAGTCAGCTTAATTCTGTCTGTCTTTGGAGCGTCCCAATGAAAGCAAGCTGTTTAACGGAAATAATATTACCTCATCATTATCACACGAGAGATTTTTTAGCTTTTCATCAACGGGATAGCATGGCGGTTTCTGAAATTGTGCAACAGAATCAAATTAAAAAAGGCATTATTTGGCAGGAAAACCCAGCGCTGTTGACCATCACCCTGGAAAAGGGCAGGGCGACAATACGGCTCGATATTGATGGTGATAAAGTGGGTTCTTCACGACACGAAGCATTATCGGAGCTGGCTTCCCATATGCTGGGTTTAAAACAACCTGTCGAAATATTCGAATTCCGCTATCAAGATCATCCCGTTATTGGCGCGTTGGTTCGCAGACAAACCGGATTGCGGATTTATCAATCCGCGACACCTTTTGAAGCGCTCAGTTGGGCGATCATCGGGCAACAAATCAGTTTAAGTGCGGCCATTTCCATCCGGCGGCGTTTTATTCAGGCGGTGGGTATTCCACACTCTTCTGGATTATTGTGTCACCCGAATGAGCAGCAGGTGAGGCAATGTTCGCAGCATGATCTCCGTCAGTGCGGTTTTTCTGTCGGGAAAGCCAATGCTTTATTGCATGTTTGCCAACGGATTGATTCTGGTGAGTTGGTGCTGAATATTCCAGAGGGCGAAGATGCAGTGAAACCGTTGACGGATAACTTGCTGGCTATCAAAGGTATTGGCATGTGGACCGTGAACTATGCCTTGCTACGGGGATTCAATTACTTGGATGGTTCATTGCACGGCGATGTTGCCGTAAGGCGTAACCTGCAATATTTACTCAATCAGGAAGACAAAGTCAGCGCGGAACAAGCAGAAAAATGGCTGGCCGGTTTTTCTCCCTGGAAAGCGTTGGTGGGTGCGCATTTATGGCGACAGCAATCCCGCCGTGGATATTGACGAGTTTTTTTTTGCTAAGATGATATTTCCATTCATTGAGAGATTTTGGTTATGTTATCTTTTTCACCGTTTGACGATTTAGCTCAACAGCTTTTACCCTTGGCAATAGAAAGTGATGACGGCGCCCATGATATTGCCCATCTTCATCGGGTGTGGCGAAATGCCAAACAGATTTGTGACGCGGAATCTGGCAATTTGCGGTTAGTGTTCGCTGCGGTATTGCTGCATGATTGTGTCAGTGTTGAAAAAAATGCCCCAAACCGCCATCTCGCCTCGCGCATGGCAGCAGAAAAAGCCGCATTGATACTGCAAGATCTGGCATGGCGCGCGGAAGATATTCGTGCTGTCTGCCATGCCATTGAAACACATAGTTTTTCAGCGGACTTAACCCCCAAGACAGTAGAAGCGAAAATCGTGCAAGATGCAGATCGGCTGGATTCCATTGGCATGGTTGGGATTGGGCGTTGTTTTTACACCGGCGGCCGTATGGGGTCTTCCCTGTATGACTTTCATGATCCGCTGGCAAAACAGCGTGAATATGATGATAAGGCTTATACGGTCGATCATTTTTATACCAAGCTATTTAAAATTGGCTCAGGGTTTCAGACGGCATCAGGCAGAAAAATGGCGAAAGAAAGGACAGAGCGCATGAAATGGTTTCTTGATGCGTTTCTTGACGAGATTCAGGATGAAGCCGCAGATTGAGGTGATTGGGTATAATCGGCGGAATTTTCATAAGCAAGAGAATAGGCAGTGACAGAAATAGAAACAGTGACCGAAAATTTGAGTGATGAATATTGGATGCGTCGGGCAATCGATTTGGCAATGCAGGCACAAGCAAAAGGTGAGATCCCGGTGGGTGCGGTATTAGTCGCAGATAATCAAGTGATTGCCGAAGGATTTAACCATCCCATCACTGACCATGACCCGACCGCCCATGCAGAGATCATTGCGTTACGGCGGGGCGGGAACCAATTGCAGAATTATCGCCTGCTGAATACGACACTGTATGTCACGCTGGAGCCTTGTATCATGTGTGCTGGCGCGATGGTACACAGCCGGATACAGCGGCTGGTCTATGGTGCCAGCGATATGAAGACGGGTGCCGCAGGCTCATTGATTGATATACTGCGCCATCCGGGCATGAATCATCAAATTGAAATTACGGGCGGTGTGTTGGCGGAAACGTGTTCCGCTATGCTGAGTGCTTTTTTTAAACAACGCAGGGAGCAGCATAAGGCATTGAAAAAATTGAAATCGCAACAACAAGCCTAGCTCAAACCGTTTTTTCAGATTGCGTCGGCGTTTTATTCTCCGGCGCTTTTGCATCAGGTGCAAAATTCTCGCGGCTGGCTTTCGCCTTGAGATACCCTTCCAGGCTCAAAGAGTAACGCCGAATATTTTCAACGTAACGATACGCTTCATAGCCACGGGCATAACCATAGGCGGTACTGGCGTAGTATTTTTTCTTGCTTAACAGGGGAAGGCGCGCTTTAACATCCAGCCAACTGTCTGGATTGCCTTTTTGTGCAGCGGTTAATTTACGGGCATCAAGCAGGTGCCCATATCCCATGTTGTAAGCGGCGAGGGCAAACCAGATGCGTTCATCCTCAGGAATGGTCTCTGGCAAACGCGCCATCAGATAGTGCAAATAAGCCATCCCACCTTTTACGCTCTCTTCCGGATCCAGCCGATCGTGAATGCCGGCCCATTCTGCTGTCGGGCGAGTGAGCATCATAAGACCCCGCACGCCGGTGGGTGAAGTGGCTTGTGGGTCCCAATGTGATTCCTGCCATGCAATGGCTGCCACTAAATGCCAGTCAAGCGAACCCGCATATTTTTCAAAAATTGGCTGATAGGTTGGCAAGAGCTTATTGATAGCGCGAATAAATGAAAGGGTATCGAAATAATCGAATGAACCGACATGACTGAAATACTTTTCCTGTAGCCGCGATAGGGTGCCGTTTTCCGTCAGCATATTGAAGAAATCGAGCATGGCAGAGTAGAGACTATAATCGTCATTGCGCTTTAAATACCAAGTCAGGGGGCTATCTTCACTGACATCAAAAGCCATCGCTAAATTGGGATGAATACGCTGTTGCAGGGCTAAGCTGATGGAATCACTGATGGTATAGTCGATTTTTCCCTCGGAGAGTTGTTCGAGTAATTGTTGGGTATTTTCGTGCGGCGTTTCTTGCCAGGTCAGCTCAGGATAAGACTTCTCTTTCCACCGTTTCAGTTCGCTGGCATGGGCCGATCCTGCCGTGACGATCAGTTTGCCTTTTAAATCGCCAAACGAACGCGGGCGTGTCGCTCCCTTGCGATAAACCAGTTGTTGTATGACTGAAGCGTAGGCAGGGCCGGTGCGTGTCTGATCCAGCCGGTCTTTATTGTAGATAAGGCCGGCAGCCAGGAAATCCGCTTTATCGTTTTCCAGATCGTCAAAAAGCTGGTTCAGGTTGGGACGAAACTTAATGACCAGTTTCACGCCCAGATAATCAGCAAACCGCTTGGCTAGCTCATAGTCGAACCCTGTGGGTTCATTTTTGCGGCTAAGGGAGATGAGAGGGGAGCTGAGGGTACTCACCCGTAGCTCTCCTCGTGCCAGAATTTTGTTTATCTGCTCCTGCTGTTTATTGGGCCAATGGATATTGAGACCAATGATGGCGGCAGAAAGAAGCGCGATAATGACGATAACAAAATAATTTATCTTAATATTATTCAAATAGTTATCTCTTTCCAGAACGATTGGGATCCGTATGAAATACAAGATAATAGCATGGTTAAATTTCCAGTAATCGAGAATTTTGCGTAACAAAGTGAGGATGTGCAACCCCATTAAATCAATTTCGGCACTTTATTGAGTGTATTGTTGGGTGGATAAATAACCACGCAAACGGTTTCGTCAAAGGAAACATTCCTCTATAATGCTTGCAGTTTCCCTGAGGCATCAGTCAGGCTTTGCTTCTAAGATGAGAGAACCTATTATTATGGAAATTCTGCGTGGCTCGCCCGCTTTATCGGCATTTCGTATCACTAAGCTCCTTTCCCAGTGTCAAGATCACTATCTCCCGGTTACCGACATTTATGCAGAATATGTCCATTTTGCCGAAGTGAGTGCCCCAATCACGGAAGAGGAACGAGAGAAATTAGATAAGCTATTAAAATATGGACCCTCTCTGGCTGAACTTGAGCCTAAGGGGCAATTAATATTAGTCACACCGCGTCCGGGCACGATATCCCCTTGGTCATCGAAAGCGACAGACATTGCTCACAATTGTGGGCTAAACCAGATTGTCCGTTTAGAAAGGGGGATCGCCTACCATATTCAGGGGACTGAAATGGATGCGGGGCAATGGCAAACGTTGTCGGCGTTATTGCATGACCGCATGATGGAAAGTGTGTTCACTCAGTTTGAACAGGCCGAAGCCCTGTTTTCTCACCAACAACCTGCGCCGTTGAAACAGATTGATATCTTGCAGTCAGGACGGGCAGCACTGGAATCGGCAAATGTTGAGTTGGGATTGGCGCTGGCGACGGATGAAATTGATTATCTGTTGAACGCCTTCCAGACGTTGGGGCGCAATCCAACGGATGTTGAGCTTTATATGTTTGCCCAAGCCAATTCTGAGCATTGTCGCCACAAAATTTTCAATGCAGATTGGGTTATTGATGGTCAGGCTCAACCCAACTCTTTGTTCAAGATGATCAAAAACACGTTTGAACAGACGCCGGATTACGTGCTCTCTGCCTATAAAGATAACGCGGCGGTGATGGAAGGTTCTCAGGTTGGCCGCTTTTTCCCTGATGCTAAAACCGGCACTTATGATTATCACCAAGAGCCAGCCCATATCTTGATGAAAGTGGAAACCCATAACCATCCAACCGCGATTTCGCCTTGGCCGGGTGCGGCGACTGGCTCAGGGGGCGAAATTCGTGATGAAGGCGCAACCGGACGCGGTGCCAAGCCCAAAGCCGGGCTGGTTGGTTTTTCGGTTTCAAACTTGAGAATTCCCGGGTTTGAACAGCCGTGGGAAGAAGATTTCGGCAAACCTGATCGCATTGTCAGCGCCCTGGATATTATGCTGGAAGGCCCATTGGGTGGCGCGGCGTTCAATAATGAATTTGGGCGCCCGGCATTGCTGGGGTATTTCAGAACCTACGAAGAAAAAGTCAGTTCCCATAACGGCACAGAACTGCGTGGTTATCACAAGCCGATCATGCTGGCAGGCGGGATCGGGAATATCCGTGAAGATCATGTGCAGAAAGGGGAGATACCGGTCGGCGCAAAATTAATTGTGTTGGGCGGGCCAAGCATGAATATCGGTTTAGGGGGCGGTGCCGCCTCTTCGATGACATCGGGCCAGTCTGATGCGGACTTGGATTTTGCCTCTGTGCAGCGTGACAATGCGGAGATGGAGCGCCGCTGTCAGGAAGTTATCGATAGTTGCTGGCAATTGGGCGATAACAATCCCATCTTATTTATCCATGACGTCGGGGCGGGCGGCTTATCAAATGCCATGCCTGAACTCGTCAGTGATGGCGGTCGGGGCGGGCGCTTTGAGTTACGCAATATTCTCAACGATGAACCCGGAATGAGCCCATTGCAGCTATGGTGCAATGAATCCCAAGAACGTTATGTGTTGGCTGTCGCACCAGAACAGTTGGCGCTGTTTGAAGCCATGTGCCGCCGTGAACGCGCCCCTTATGCGGTAATTGGGGAAGCCACACAAGAACGGCACTTGCTGCTGAATGACAGCCATTTTGATAACCAGCCGATCGATATGCCGCTGGATGTCTTGCTCGGCAAGACGCCAAAGATGCTGAAAAATGTTCAAACTTTGCAAGCGAAGGGGCAACATTTAGATCGCAAGGGCATCGATCTGGCGGAAGCGGTCAAACGTGTCTTGCATTTGCCTGCCGTCGCGGAAAAAACCTTCCTGATTACGATTGGCGATCGTTCCATCACCGGCATGGTTGCCCGTGATCAAATGGTCGGCCCTTGGCAAATTCCGGTCGCCGATTGTGCGGTGACGACCGCCAGCCTGGACAGCTATTACGGTGAAGCCATGTCAATCGGCGAGCGCACTCCGGTTGCCCTGTTGGATTTTGCGGCATCAGCCCGTATGGCGGTGGGCGAAGCGCTGACCAATATCGCTTCCGCTTATGTACAGGATCTGAAACGCGTGAAATTATCGGCTAACTGGATGTCAGCATCCGGCCATGCGGGTGAAGATGCGGGTCTGTATGCCGCGGTCAAGGCCGTGGGTGAGGAGTTGTGCCCGGCATTGGGATTGACCATTCCGGTCGGCAAGGATTCGATGTCAATGAAAACACGCTGGCACCAAGAGGGGGAAGTTCGTGAAATGACGTCTCCCCTTTCATTGGTGATCAGTGCGTTTGCGCGGGTAGAAGATGTGCGTTGTACCGTGACACCCGAATTATCGACGGAAGAGGACAATGCGCTGCTGCTGATCGATCTGGGAAGAGGGCAGAATGCGCTGGGTGGCACGGCATTGGCCCAAGTTTATCGTCAACTGGGGGATAAAACCGCCGATGTCCGCAGTGCCGAACAATTGGCGGGTTTCTTTAATGCCATTCAGCATTTGATTTCAGAACAAAAATTGCTGGCTTACCATGACCGTTCGGATGGTGGGTTGCTGGTGACACTGGCTGAAATGGCTTTTGCGGGTCATTGCGGACTGCATGCCGATATCAGTGCCTTTGATGAAGATATCCTGGCCGCGTTATTTAATGAAGAATTGGGCGCAGTCATTCAAATCCGTGAGACTGACCGGGAGCCAGTTGAAAACCTGTTGGCCGATTATGGCTTGAGTGAATGTGTACATTATCTGGGGAAAGCCCGGACAGGCGATGATTTCGTGATTTCCAGCGGCAATATGGACGTGTATCGCCAGAATCGCAGTACATTGCGCTTATGGTGGGCAGAAACCACATGGCAGATGCAGCGTCTGCGCGATAACCCAGCGTGCGCAGATCAAGAACATCAGGCAAAACAGGATGTGAATGATCCCGGCTTGAATGTGAAACTATCTTTCGACCCCGCCGAAGATATTGCTGCTGGCTATATTTCAAAACACATTTCAAAACAAGTGCGTCCGCGCGTTGCTGTACTGCGTGAACAGGGCGTTAACTCTCATGTCGAGATGGCGGCGGCATTCCACCGGGCAGGCTTTGAGGCCGTGGATGTGCATATGAGTGACTTATTGGCAGGGCGGATCTCATTAGATCAATTCCAGACCTTGGTGGCTTGTGGTGGCTTCTCTTATGGGGATGTGCTGGGTGCGGGTGAAGGCTGGGCGAAATCCATTCTGTTCAATGCGCGGGTACGTGATGATTTTGCCAGTTTCTTCGCAAGGCCGGATACGTTGGCACTGGGTGTGTGTAACGGTTGTCAGATGATGTCTAACCTGCATGAGTTGATCCCGGGTACAGAACACTGGCCGCGTTTTGTCCGTAACCGTTCAGAACGCTATGAAGCCCGCTTTAGCTTAGTGGAAGTGGCAAACAGCCCTTCACTGTTCCTGAAAGATATGGCGGGATCTCGCTTGCCGATAGCCGTGGCTCATGGGGAAGGGCAGGTGGAGTTCAGGAACACCCTGAGTCTGGCGGAGCTTGAAAAGCATCAGCAAGTCGCATTGCGTTTTGTGGATAATAACGGGTCAGTGACCGAAAACTATCCGGCAAACCCAAATGGTTCCGTGAACGGAATTACTTCGGTGACCAGCCTTGATGGAAGAGTCACGGTAATGATGCCCCATCCTGAAAGGGTATTCCGTACCGTCAGTCACTCTTGGCATCCTAAAGAGTGGGGAGAAGATAGCCCGTGGATGCGTATTTTCCGTAATGCGCGTAAACAGTTAGGTTAATTCCCCTCGCGGTTATATATTCTGCCTGACAAAGGCCCTGAAAATTTATCAGGGCCTTTTTATTTGACGCCAGTTTACTTTGATTGATCATTTTCTCTGGCAGTGTCTCCATATCGCGACAATGGGGCTTTACAGTGTCGCAAAAAAGAGACATTTAATTCATTGATATTATTCGTGAAATATTTTTTGATGGTAAGGTGTCATAAATAGGCGACACTCATGCGTATCAAACATGAATAAATAGCGATAAAAAAAGGTAATAAATAGATATTTTTATTTATTTGTAATAAAATCAATGTGTTAAAAATAATTTTCAAAGTTGGCATGTAATATGCTTAATATAAGGCAGTTGCTCATTCAACTTGTTATGTCGGCCCGCAATTAGGTGGAAACATGCCACATAAGCCCAGAATGACGCCGAAGTAAGGTGCCTACCGTCCAACTTAATGATACTCGCTTTCGGGCCTTATCAAACACAGGGCGACACGTGGAGTGAGGCACCGCCTACATGCTGAATGGTATGCAGGGTCCTCACTGGCGGGATAGTAAAAAAATGACTATCCCGCCGTCATTATTACAGGTTACTCCTGTCCATCGTGTTTATGTACGCACCCGCATCGCTTTCACTTACCCATTGCTCTCCATGATCCTCTGCCTTGTGGCGAGTAGCATCAATGTCATTACGGGTTATAAGATGATTTCTTTGAAAAAATGGCGTTTATTCCCGCGCTCATTGCGCCAGTTAGTGGTCATGGCTTTCTGGTTAGTGTTATTGCCATTGTTAGTGTTGGCTTATCAGGCTTATCAAAGCCTTGATCAGCTCAGTACCCAAGCTGCTGAAATTAATCGTTCAACGCTGGCGGATGCCCGCCGTAGCGAAGCGATGATTGGTGTCGCCCTTGAGATGGAACGGAGTTACCGTCAATACTGTGTCTTAGGGGATGCCCGGCTAGAAAAACTGTATCAACGTCAATATCGGCAATACCTGAATATGCTCGGTAATCAGATGGCGATGTTGGCTAATGCGGAATATACCAAGAAATTTAACGAATTATTGTCAGGTCTGGCCAACATTTCTTGTAGTAATGGCATACCCGAACCCGCCTCATCTAAATTACTTGAAGAATTCTCCAGAGCGAATAATCTTTTGGTACAGGAAACCCGTAATATTATTTTCAGTCGTGGTGAGCAACTGCAAAAGGATATCGCGGATAAAGGACAATTTTTCGGTTGGCAAAGCCTTATTTTATTCTTGTTAAGTGCCTTTTTGATAGCGTTGTTTACACGTATGATCATTGGGCCGGTAAAAGGCATTGAGCGGATGATCAATCGGCTCGGGGAAGGGCAATCATTGGAAAATCAGATTGACACCTTTAAGGGGCCGCGGGAATTGCGATCACTGGCCCAACGCATTATCTGGCTGAGTGAGCGTTTATCCTGGCTTGAGTCTCAGCGTCATGAGTTTTTACGCCATATCTCCCATGAACTGAAAACCCCTTTGGCCAGTATGCGTGAAGGGACGGAGTTGTTAGCTGACGAAGTGGCGGGGCCTTTGACGGCCGATCAAAAAGAAGTTGTCAGTATTTTGGACAGTAGTAGTAAGCATTTACAGCAACTTATTGAACAATTGCTTGAATATAACCGCAAATTAGCGGATGGCCCTGCCGAACATCAGATTGTCTCTTTGAAAGAGGTGGTGGATGGTGTCGTATTATCACATCAATTGCCGGCGCGGATAAAAAATATTTATACAAAAATTCAACTGGATATGGATTATTGTTGGGCGGAACCGGGCTTATTGACGCGGGTGATTGATAATCTCTACTCCAATGCAGTGCACTATGGCGCTGAATCCGGTAACATTTGGATTTCTAGTCGGCAAGTGGGGAAAAATCTCCAGATTGACATTGCCAATACAGGCACACCTATCCCTGAGTTAGAAAAGAGCATGATTTTCGAGCCATTTTACCAAGGAAAACTTCAACGAAAAGGCGCCGTTAAAGGAAGTGGCCTTGGCTTGAGCATTGCGCAAGACTGCATTAAACAGATGCAGGGAGAGCTTTGCCTGATAGAATCCGAATTTGCTGACGTATGTTTTCGAATTGAACTGCCATTAACCGCAGAGAATGACTAAATAACATGTATATCAGGTTTACTTACCGCTTTATGACGGGGACGGAACAGCAAAATATTGTGACTAAGCCAACGAGAAAAACGGCTGTTATGCAGTCTATCCGGGCTAGTGCCCCGGCGCTGTGTTTCCGTGCCATGTTGCTACTGTTTGTTCCCTATTTGCTGGCAGGGTGCGCTAAAACTGGCGGATCAGAGAACTTGACAACCCTTGCGCAGTCTATTCTGCCAGAACAGAGTGTCACGGATTATCGTGTCAGGGATTGTGATTTAATCTGGGACATCGCGAAACCCGCGGCGATGGAAAACGGGCTATATTGGTTGAGGTTCATCGATTGCACGGATCGATTGACGTCGGCAAAAGCGCGTGAAATGGCAAAACGGTTTATCCCAGAGGCACCGACTGACTGGCATCAAGTGCTTAAACAGAGCATTTTGCTTGGCAGGGCAACGTCTGTACTGGTTGAACGCATCAATATTGTGGAAAACTTTAATCGCCATAGTGCACAGTTTCCGGTCACTTTGCGGCCATTACTCCAGCTGTGGCGAGAACAGCAATATCTGAAAATTAATCTCGTCGAAGAAAGCGTTAAATTCCAGCGTCTTCAGTCTGATAGTGATAACAAAATTGATAGCTTGAAAGAGATACGGGCACGTCTGGAATATGAACTTCGCTCAATGTCCCGCAAACTCGAAAACCTGACCGATATTGAACGCCAACTTTCCTCCCGTAAACAAGAGCAAAGTAGTGCTGTGACGCCATCCAATACCGACACTTCATCAGATAATGCGTTATCGAATAATACGTTATCGAATAATACAGCAGAGTCGAAAAACACCCCCGCAGCCAATGCGGATACTCAAACAGAAGCCCATGCCTCAGAAGAAAAAGGAGCCGAATAATAATGACAGCGCGTAATTCTGCCCATCTCCTTTTAGTTGATGATGATCCCGGCTTGCTGAAACTATTGGGAATGCGGTTGACCAGTGAAGGGTTTCGCGTGACGACCGCAGGGAGTGGTCATGAAGCATTACGTCTACTGGCAAGAGAGAAAGTCGATTTGGTGATCAGTGACTTACGCATGGATGAAATGGATGGTATGGCACTGTTTGCGGAGATTCAGAAACAGTATCCCGGCATGCCTGTCATCATTCTGACCGCGCATGGATCGATTCCTGATGCGGTGGCAGCCACACAGCAAGGTGTGTTTAGCTTCCTGACCAAACCCGTTGATCGTGACGCACTGTATAAAGCCATTGATGATGCGTTGGAACTGTCAACGCCGGCCATGGATGGGCAATGGAGCGAGAAGATCGTCACTCGAAGTCCCCTGATGTTGCGTCTGTTGGAACAGGCAAAGATGATGGCGCAATCCGATGTGAGTGTCCTGATTAATGGGCAAAGTGGCACCGGTAAAGAGGTGCTGGCTCAGGCTATCCATCGGGCAAGCCCCCGGGCGAAAAAGTCTTTTATTGCCATTAACTGTGGCGCCTTACCGGAACAATTGCTTGAATCTGAATTATTTGGTCATGCCAAAGGCGCATTTACGGGTGCCGTCAGCAGCCGGGAAGGGCTATTTTTAGCCGCGCAGGGAGGAACCCTGTTCCTTGATGAGATCGGTGATATGCCGATGGCGTTGCAGGTTAAGCTATTGAGAGTGTTGCAGGAACGCAAGATCCGCCCGTTGGGGAGTAACCGGGATATCGATATTGATGTCAGGATCATTTCTGCCACTCACCGCGACCTACCCAAGGCCATGCAGCGTAATGAGTTTCGGGAAGATCTCTACTATCGGCTGAACGTTGTTAACCTGAAAATTCCTGCCTTGAACGAACGCGCCGAAGATATTCCCCTGTTGGCTAATCACCTGTTACGTGAATCGGCCAAGCGTCATAAACCTTTTGTGCGCAGTTTTTCTACCACAGCCATGAAATGCCTGATGGCAGCAAGTTGGCCGGGCAATGTGCGTCAGTTGGTCAATGTGATCGAACAGTGTGTGGCTCTGACAATGGCACCGGTCATTAGTGATGCGTTGGTGACTCAGGCACTGGAAGGCGAAAATACGGCTTTGCCGACATTTGTGGAAGCCCGTGGGCAGTTTGAGCTGAATTACCTGCGTAAATTGTTGCAAATCACCAAAGGGAATGTGACCCATGCTGCCCGCATGGCAGGGCGTAACCGGACAGAATTTTATAAGTTGTTGGCACGCCACGAATTGGATGCCAATGATTTCAAGGAATAACTTTTCTGCTACTCCAGATATTCTTACACTGAATACTGACATTAACATACTGACATCAAATAGAAATGATATACCCGTCGTATTCAAGATGAAAAATACAGGGTATAGCGATGAATCGCTTTACTGCCAAACGTCAGTAAGGCAGGTCGATGATTTATGGCCTAGGAGAGCCGCATTTTATGAGCCGTACTCTTAATATCGCTCTTGCCCAGTTAAATTGGCTGGTGGGAGACATTGAAGGCAACAGCGAACGCATGTTGCAGACAGTCAAGGAACAGCAAGCAAAAGGTGCTGATCTGGTTATGTTTTCTGAGCTGGCGCTGTCTGGCTATTTTCCTGAAGATTTGTTGTTCCGTCCTGATTTGCATCAGCGTTGTCGTGAACAATTGATTCGTTTGCAAGCAGCAAGTTCTCAGGTGGGTATTTTAGTCGGGCATCCGTGGCAACAGGATGGCAAACTCTACAACGCGCTTTCCCTGTTTTGGCAAGGGGAAATAGTGGCACGTTATTTCAAGCAGCTACTGCCAAATTATGGTGTCTTTGATGAAGAGCGTTATTTTAAAGCAGGTGATCAACGCTGTGTGATACCTTTCAAAGGCTATCAACTGGGGTTATTGATTTGTGAAGACTTGTGGTTTGACGCCCCGGTTGACGCCCTGAAACAGGCCGGAGCAGAAATCATCTTGTCGATTAACGCTTCTCCGTATAACCGTGAAAAACCCAATATTCGCAGCACATTAATTAAGTCTCATTGTCAGCGTACCCACCTGCCAATTATCTATCTTAATCAGGTCGGCGGGCAGGATCAGCTCATCTTTGATGGTTGTTCTAAGGTCTTTGATGCCAATGGTGACATTACGCATCGCATGGCAGCGTTTGATGAGCAGGTTGAGCAGTGCCGTTTCAATGAGATGAATATTGAGTTAATGGCTGATCCGATCCCTCAATTGCCACCGCTGGCGCAAATCTACAAAGCCTTGGTGCTTTCTGTACGTGATTATGTGCAGAAAAATGGCTTTAACGGTGCCTTGCTAGGGTTATCTGGCGGTATTGACTCAGGGTTAACCTTGGCGATAGCCGTGGATGCGTTGGGGAAAGATCATGTGCAGGCGGTCATGATGCCATTCCGTTATACCTCAGAAATGAGTATCCATGATGCCCGGGAACAAGCCGAATTGCTGGGGGTTGAATTTGATGTCGTTTCCATTGAGCCGATGTTTGATGCGTTTATGGCCCAGCTTGAGCCGATGTTCGCGGGAACCGAAAAAGACACAACGGAAGAGAACTTACAGGCACGTTGCCGCGCGGTTATTCTGATGGCCATGTCTAACAAGCGTCGTCGCTTGGTATTGACGACCAGCAACAAAAGTGAATCCGCCGTCGGCTATTCAACCCTGTATGGTGATATGGCGGGGGGCTTTAATGCGTTGAAAGATGTCCCTAAAACGATGGTATTTGCCTTAGCTAACTATCGTAATACCCTCTCGCCGGCGATCCCCCAGCGTGTGATTGATCGCCCACCCTCAGCGGAGTTAGCACCTGATCAACTGGATCAGGACAGCCTGCCTCCGTATGACATGCTGGATGCTATTCTCGAAGGATATGTTGAAAAAGATAAATCCGTGGCTGATCTGGTTGCGGAAGGTTTTGATGAAGCCACTGTGCGCAAGGTGATCCGGCTGGTTGATATCAATGAATATAAACGTCGTCAGGCACCGATTGGTCCCCGCATTACGCAGCGTGATTTTGGCAAAGACAGACGCTACCCGATTACGTCTGGTTTCGGGCGTAAAAACTGGTAATAACAGGAAAACTTCATGAAAAAGATTGATGCAATTATCAAACCTTTCAAGCTGGATGATGTGCGTGAAGCGCTGGCTGAAGTGGGTATCACCGGTATGACCGTGACAGAAGTAAAAGGGTTTGGTCGTCAAAAAGGGCATACCGAGCTGTATCGTGGTGCAGAATATATGGTGGATTTTCTGCCCAAGGTCAAAATAGAAATTGTCGTACCGGATGATATTGTTGATACCTGCGTCGAAACCATCATGCAGGTTGCCCAAACCGGCAAGATTGGCGATGGCAAAATTTTTGTTTTCGATGTTGCCCGTGTTGTGCGTATCCGCACGGGTGAACAGGATGAAGAAGCGATTTAATCAAGCCACTGCAACCGCCTGAAAAAAAGTGATAACGGCAACTCGTCAGTCAGCCCACACCCGAATGGGAGATGAGTATGGGGATGGCTGATTTTTAGCCGTTATCACTTATATTCTTTGCGTGTAATAAGCTAACATTTTGTAAATAACAATTTTGTTGCGTATTACCATCCAAGTAGATCACCCAATAACATCCACCAGAAATTACTTCAATCCTTTGGTACAGTAATTGATGTCAACCTACTTAAGTTGGACTGAATGCGCTATAAGTTAAAGCATGGTATGTCTAGTGAGGTATAATCAAGTTACTTTTTTATGTCATTTTCTGGGTATCAATCATGTCTGACACTAACTTTTCTCAAACGGCGGCTTTTATCTGGTCGGTTGCTGACTTGCTTCGCGGTGATTTTAAACAATCTCAGTACGGGCGTGTGATCCTGCCTTTTACACTGCTGCGTCGTCTTGAGTGCGTGTTAGCCGCCACTAAAGCTGCCGTGGTAGCCGAGGCTGAAAAACTGAAAACCAGTTCGCTGCCAAAAGAAGCAAAAGAGAAATTTCTGCTCCGTGCCAGTGGCCTGACATTCTTCAACTCCTCTCCGATGGATCTCGGAAAGATGGGGCAAAATGATATCGCGGTCAACCTGGAGAATTACATCCAATCTTTCTCAAAAGATGCGCGTGAAATCTTCGAACACTTTAATTTCAGTGACTTTGTCAGCCTCTTGCAGGATGCCAATCTGTTGTTCAAAGTGGTGAAAAAATTCGCTACCACCGATCTCAGCCCGCAAAAAATATCTAACCATGATATGGGGTTAGTGTTTGAAGAATTAATCCGCCGCTTTGCGGAAAGCTCAAACGAGACGGCGGGGGAGCACTTTACCCCGCGCGATATCGTACGTTTAACTACCTCGCTGGTATTTATGGAGGATGATGAAGCGTTATCGAAAGACGGCATTATCCGTACCATTTACGACCCAACAGCCGGGACCGGCGGATTCCTTTCTTCCGGCATGGAATACGTCCATGAACTGAACCCTAACGCGGTGATGCGTGCATTTGGTCAGGAGCTGAACCCGGAATCTTACGCTATCTGTAAAGCCGACATGCTGATCAAAGGTCAGGACGTCAGCCGCATCAAACTGGGCAATACCCTTTCTAACGACCAGCTACCGCAGGACCAGTTTGACTACATGCTGTCTAACCCACCGTTTGGCGTGGACTGGAAAAAGATTGAAGGTGAGATCAACGACGAGCACCAGATGAAAGGCTTTAACGGACGTTTTGGCCCTGGTTTGCCGCGTGTGTCTGATGGTTCGCTGCTGTTCCTGCTGCACCTTATCAGCAAAATGCGCGACAGCCACAATGTCGATGGCACCGTGACTCATGGTGGGCGTATCGGAATTATCCTCAACGGTTCGCCGCTGTTTACCGGCGGGGCAGGCAGCGGTGAGAGTGAAATCCGTCGCTATATTCTGGAAGCCGACTTACTGGAAGGCATTGTCGCGCTGCCGACCGATATGTTCTACAACACGGGTATTGCGACCTACGTCTGGATCCTGTCGAATAAGAAAGCGTCAGAGCGCAAAGGCAAAGTACAGTTGATTGATGGTACTCACCTATGCGGCAAAATGCGTAAGTCGCTGGGTTCTAAACGTAATTTGATGGGTGAAGATGATATTAAACTCATCACCCGTACCTTTGGTGATTTTGAGGTAGTGGATACCACGCCGTTGGGTGATTTGGGGCTGGAAAAAACCGCAGGGCAAAAATCCAACCGTGGTCGTCAGTCTGCCACTGTTAAAACCGAAGCGCCGAAAACCTTCGCCAGCAAAATCTTTAACAGCACTGACTTTGGCTATCGCCGCCTGACGATTGAACGCCCGCTGCGTTTGTCTGCCCAAGTGACCGATGAGGTCATCGCCTCTCTGCGCTTTGCACCGAAGCCGTTTCACGCGCCAATGGAACGTCTGCATGACGAGTTCGCTGCAAAGTGGCAGGATGATAACTATGGTGATTTCTCAGAGATTGAAGCGGAAGCCCGTGGCATCATCAAAAAGGAATTTGCTGAGCTGAAAGAGAAGCAAATTAAAGACCTGCTGGACAGTAAACTTTGGCTGGCGCAGCGCACATTAATGGATAAAGCGCAGCAGATTCAGACGGCATTGGGTGCACAGGCAGGTAGTAAAACGTTAGTCAGCAATGACTTCAACCAGTTCCAGCTCACTTTGAAAGGCGCACTGAAAACCGCAGGTGTTAAGCTGGATACCAAAGAGAACAAACAGTTTATCGGTGCTATCACCACCAAAAATCCTGACGCCGAGCCGGTTGTGAAAAAGGTGCTGAAAGAAGCTGCCCAGCCACTGTACGGTGCGTTTGAGTACAAAGGCAAAGTGGTGGAGTTTGAGCAGGACGGTGACCTGCGTGATAACGAAAACGTTCCGCTGAATCCGGCTGTATCTACCAGCGCCCTGATTGAGAATTACTTCAAAGCGGAAGTGCTGCCGCATGTGGCCGATGCCTGGATTAATGCCGATAAGCGCGATGCCAAAGACGGGGAAGTGGGTGTTGTCGGTTATGAAATTCCGTTTAACCGCCATTTCTACGTTTATCAGCCGCCGCGTCCGCTGGAAGAGATTGATACCGATCTGGATGCGGTAAGCGCTGAGATTATGAAGCTGCTGCAAGAGGTGCACTCCTGATGGCGAAATATAAGGCGTATCCGGAATATAAGGATTCTGGGGTTGAGTCTGTTGGCGTTATTCCTCAACAGTGGTCTGTGCTCAAACTTAAATACATCTTTGAGATCAAGAAAAGAATTGCAGGTAAAATTGGTTATGATGTTTTATCTGTAACCCAAAAAGGGATCAAGATAAAAGATATAGATAGCGGTGAAGGTCAGCTATCAATGGATTATTCAAAATATCAAAGAGTATATACAGGTGAGTTTGCAATGAATCATATGGATTTATTAACAGGGTATGTTGATATTTCTGCGTATAATGGTGTAACCAGCCCAGACTATCGAGTGTTTTCTGTACGAGATAAACATAGTTTTTATAGTCGTTATTATCTTTACTTATTGCAAGATGGCTACAAACAACGTCGTTTTTTCCATCTTGGACAAGGAAGTGCTCATTTGGGAAGGTGGCGTTTACCTACTGAAGCTTTCAATGAAATTCAATACCCTTGCCCTTCATTTGAGGAACAAACTCAAATAGCAGCATTTCTCGATCACGAAACCGCAAAAATTGATAACTTAATTGACAAGCAAAAGCAACTTATTGAACTGCTGAAAGAAAAACGTCAGGCAGTGATTAGCCATGCCGTAACCAAAGGGCTAAATCCTGATGTGCCGATGAAAGATTCTGGTGTTGAGTGGTTGGGCGAAGTGCCGGAACATTGGGTTGTCAGTGCAATAAAATATATATTAAGGAATCAGGATTCGAGAAGAATTCCATTAAGTAGTGAGGAAAGAGGTAAGCGTGGTGGTGATTATCGTTACTATGGTGCCTCCGGCGTAATCGATTATGTAGATGATTATATTTTTGATGAACCTACCATTTTAGTGGGCGAGGATGGTGCTAATTTAGTTACAAGAAATACGCCATTGGCATTCTCCGCTAAAGGAAAGTATTGGGTGAATAACCACGCCCATATATTAAAGTCAGAAGATGAGTTAGTTGACTTCTGGTCTGAAGCAATTGAACACATTGATATCAGTCCTATAGTAAGTGGTTCTGCGCAGCCGAAACTTACAGCAGAAGCATTGAATAATTTAAAAATTGCGTACTCTTACCAAATCAATGAACGTAGTGATATTGAAGAATATATTATTACTCAAAGAAAAAAATACGATCATCTGATTTGTGCAGCTAATGAACAAGTTATTCTACTCCAAGAACGCCGCACCGCCCTAATCTCCGCTGCCGTCACCGGAAAAATCGACGTTCGCAACTGGGTTGCACTGAACACGCAGGATGTTGAGGAGTCACAGGAGGCCGCCGCATGAGTATGGACACCACCAAGGAACTGATTTTTCAGGATGACATGATCGCGCAGATGGTCGAAAAAGGTTGGATTCGTGGTAAATCTAATGGCTATGATCGCGAACGTGCTTTGTATTCGCAGGATGCGCTGACCTTCGTGCAGACCACGCAGCCGCAGGAGTGGGATAAGTTTTCAAAGATTTATCCCACCGATACCGAGCGCCATTTCCTCGATGCGCTGGTGGCTCAGTTGAAAAAAGCGGATATCAATGCCACCGATATGCTCTCACGCACTTACGGCACGCTCGGCGTATTGCGTCACGGAATAAAAAGCCATAGCGCACGCTTTTCCCTGTGTCAGTTTAAGCCGGAACATAACCTCAACCCGGAAACGCTGGCGCGCTATAAGCAAAATATCTGCCGCATTGTACCGGAGCTGGTTTATAGCCCTCATGCCTCAAAAGCGGCATTTGAAGAATCTGGCGTAAAAGCGAAAAAGTGGCGCATTGATCTGGTGCTGTTTGTGAATGGCTTGCCAATTGCCACGCTGGAGCTTAAGTCAGAGTTTAAGCAAGCAGTGCAAAACGCCATCAATCAGTATAAGAAAACGCGTCTGCCCAAAGACCCTGGCACCAATAAACCGGAACCGCTGCTCACCTTCAAACGTGGCGCTTTGGTGCACTTTGCCGTCAGTCAGTATGAAGTGTTTATGGCAACCAAACTCGACGGCGATAAAACTTTCTTCCTGCCCTTCAACAAAGGCACAAAAGAGGGCGGTGCGGGGAATGATATCCCGGAAGATGCAAACCAATATGCCACCAGCTACCTGTGGAATGAGGTATTGCTGCCGGACAATCTGCTGAAAATTCTCGCCAGCTTTGTGCATCTGCAAATCGAAGAAAAAGAAGAGTGGAACGGCCTGAAAGGCAAGAAAGAAAGCCTGATTTTCCCGCGCTATCACCAGTGGGACGTGGTGAACAAGCTGATTACTGCTGCTACGATGGAAGGCACCGGTAATAAGTATCTGATTCAGCACAGCGCGGGTTCCGGTAAATCCAACTCGATTGCCTGGACCGCCCATCAGCTTTCCCGCCTGTACGATGAGAAAGGCGAGAAGCAGTTCCATTCGGTGATTGTGGTAACCGATCGTACCGTGCTGGACGATCAGCTTCAGGACACCATTTACCAGTTTGAGCATCAGGATGGTGTGGTCGGACGCATCAACAATAAAGAAGGCGATGGTTCGAAGTCTGAAAAGCTCGCCAGCGCGCTGGAAAACTCGCAGCCGATTATTATCGTCACTATTCAGACCTTCCCGTTTGTGCTGAAGGCAATTGAAAACAGCATCAGCCTTAAACAGCGTAAATATGCGGTGATTGCCGACGAAGCCCACTCTTCACAAAGCGGCTCAACGGCACGCAAGCTGAAAGAAGTGCTGATGACCGAGGAGGCGGATGACGATGTAGTGCTGTTTTCGGAAGATATTCTGGATGCCACCGTTGCCGCACGTAAAGGTAGTCATAATCTTAACTACTATGCGTTTACCGCGACGCCGAAGGCCAAAACGCTGGAATTGTTTGGCCGTCTCCCCAATCCGCTTGAACCTGCGTCAAAAACCAATAAGCCCGAAGCGTTCCATGTCTATTCCATGCGTCAGGCTATTGAAGAAGGCTTTATCCTTGATGTCCTGAAGAACTACACTAACTACAAGGTGGCCTATAAGCTCTTGCAGAAGCTGGACGATCCAGACCGGGAAGTCGACAGCAAAAAAGCGAAGGTCAAACTGAATCAGTGGGTAGCGTTGCACGAATATAACGTTTCGCAGAAAGTAAAAGTCATTGTTGAGCACTATCGTAAGCATGTGATGCATTTGCTGGGTGGGCAGGCTAAAGCGATGGTTGTTACCAGCTCACGTAAAGCAGCCGTACGTTATAAACTGGCGTTTGATAAATACATTGCTGAGAACAGTTACCAGAAGATCAATGCGATGGTGGCGTTTTCAGGCGAAGTCGAATTCGTTGAAAGCGACCACAATAGCCTCGCACTGCTGAACCAGAAGTTTACTGAAATTAGTATGAACCTTGGGCTGAAAGGCCGGGATATGCGTAAAGCTTTTGATAGTGATGACTATCAGGTGATGCTGGTAGCGAATAAATTCCAGACCGGTTTTGACCAACCTAAGCTGTGCGCCATGTATGTCGACAAAGCTTTGGGCGGGGTGGAGTGTGTGCAGACACTTTCACGGCTAAATCGTACCTATCCGGGTAAAGCAGAATCGGGAACATTTGTGCTCGATTTCTTTAATGAACCGGACGACATTCTGGGCGCTTTCCAGCCTTACTATCAAACAGCGGAGCTAACCGACGTCAGCGATCCACAGTTAGTGTTCGAGTTGTTCGAGAAACTTCGCACCAGCGGCATTTTCCTGTGGAGAGAAGTTGAGCAATTCTGTGAGGCGTTCTTCACCAAAAACAAATCTAACGCAGCGATTAGCAATATTTGTAAGCCTGCTGTTGAGCGCTGGAAACAACGCTATATCTCCGCGATTGATGCCTATGTGCTGGCAAAGGAGATGTTTGAACGTACTAAGAAGACCGGTGATGTGGTGCTAATCACTAACGCGGAAAACAACTTTAAAGCGAGCAAACAGGAAAAAGACAAACTGGATATCTTCAAAAAAGATCTCGGCAGCTTTGTCCGTTTCTACGAATTTATATCGCAGATCGTTGACTACGATGACAAGGATTTAGAGAGGCTGAGCCTGTTTGCTCGTCACCTTCGCCCGTTGCTCCATGAGCAGCGTATTGAAGAAGATGAGATTGATTTAAGTAATGTGGAGATGAGCCATTACCGTTTGTCAAAACTCCACGAACAACATCTCAAACTTCAGGAAGATGCTGAAGAATACAAGATCAAATCAGGCAATGATATTGGTACAGCGAAGCCAAAGGATAAGAAAGAAGAGTTTCTGTCGAATATTCTGGCACGTTTAAACGACCTGTTTATTACTGACAATCTCACTGACAAAGACATGATCAATTATGCTTTTACCGTGCGTGATAAGCTGTCGGAAAACCAAGCGGTGATGACGCAGATTGCTAATAACACACGTGAGCAAGCCATGTTAGGTGATTTTCCTAAAGCCATTGATGATGCGGTTATGGACAGCAACGACGCTCAGCAAGATATGATGATGCAGTACCTGTCTAACCCTGAGCTGGCAAAAGGGTTTGCGCGAGTGGTGTTTGATATGTTGAAAGGAGCTTGAGTTTTTAGTTGAGCAGGAGTGGTTAAACCATGCTGAATTCATTAAAAATTTATCATGCGCTGAATAAGTGAGGAATAATGCTGGAAGCTGGGAAATATCATCCCAGCTATGTTTCTGAACATGCTTTAGAGAATGGAGCATACTGAATTGGTTAACAAAAGTGGGTCTACACCATAGGCAGTATCGTCACTTTTTGGGGGGCGTTAGAACCCGCACTCAGCCGTATTACATGACCTTATGCGGGCCAAAACACTCATAATGGATATGCTGTTCATCAATGCCCATTGCCAGCAACTGTCTGGCGATATGCTGCATAAAAGCCACAGGTCCGCAGAAATAGAATTGCATCCCTTCTGCGGTTATGGCGTCTTTCACGAAAGAGAGATCCATCAGTCCGGTGTGTTGGTAGTGGATGCCTTTCTGATCGCTATCTCTGGGTTCGCGATACCAAACTTGTGAATGCAGATTAGGCATGGATTGGGACATTTCATTCACTTGATTGGCGAAAGCATGATAACCCCCATGTTCTGCGGCGTGGAACCAGTTTACCGCTCCGGCATGATGTTGGTTATGCAGGTATTGCAACATACTCATCATGGGCGTCAGGCCCACGCCCGCCGAAATCAGCGTCACCGGCGTACCAGATTGCACATCAAGGAAAAAATCACCGCGTGGCGCGGCCAGCATCACAGTATCCCCTGCTTGTACCTTGTCGTGCATGTGATTTGACACCTTGCCCTGCGGTTCACGTTTAATGGCAATTTGATAACTGGTGCCATTGGGTGCGGCAGTCAGCGAATATTGGCGAATTTCACGGTTTTCAAAGCTGGGATCTTCAATATAGATCGCCAAATATTGCCCCGGTTTGTAATCCATGACCTTATCACCATCAACCGGTACAAACTCAAAGCTGGTAATGACATCACTTTGTGGCTGTTTCCGGCTGACACGGAACGGCCGCAGATCACGCCAACCGCCCTCGAGGGACTCACCGTTTTGATAAATTTCCTCTTCCCGATGGATAAAGACATTCGCCAACAGGTTATAGGCTTCTCCCCAAGCACTGAGCACTTCGTCACCGGGATGAAACAGTTCATCAAGGGTTGCCAGCAGGTGCTTACCGACAATCTGATAATGTTCAGGTTGAATGTTGAGGCTGGCATGTTTATGGGCAATTTTTTCTACGGCAGGCAATAGCGCTGACAGGTTATCGATATTGGCGGCATAAGCGCAAAGGGCATTGAAAAGCGCTTCACGCTGATCACCATTGATTTGGTGACTCATATTAAAGATATCTTTTAATTCAGGATGATGCTTGAACATACGCTCGTAAAAATGCGCCGTTAGCTTGGGGCCGGTAGAAACAATGAGTGGAATGGTCGATTTGATGGTTGCGATAACCTGACTGTCTAGCATGGGGAGCTCCTGAATTTTTCTCATGTGATGCTGAAATCTATAAGTTGTATTTTATATGCAACTTATAGGGTTTGGGAATATGCTAATTTGAGAAAAGAGGATTATCTCGATTTAAATCAAAAATATAGAATTTAAAGCAGCGTAAACCTTGGGCAGGATCACAAATACCAGTAATAAAACGGTAATTATTGGCACAATAACAGATTATTGGGCTTCTGATGGCGGTTAACGCATAATGCAAACGTTTGCGTAATTTGTTTTGTCAAGACTATCTCATTTGATAAAAAGAGTTTACACTGTGTGGCATTCTGGCCCTCAGGGGTATTTTTTTCGAGATGTAGCTGAGTCAGGAGAACCAAATGTTAAAGCGTGAAATGAATATTGCGAATTACGATCCCGAACTGTGGCAAGCGATGGAACAGGAAGTTTGTCGTCAAGAAGAACACATTGAACTGATTGCTTCTGAAAACTACACCAGCCCAAGAGTGATGCAGGCTCAAGGCTCTCAGCTCACTAACAAGTACGCGGAAGGTTATCCGGGTAAACGTTACTACGGTGGCTGTGAGTATGTCGATATCGTTGAACAACTTGCGATTGACCGTGCAAAAGCCCTGTTTGGTGCCGACTATGCTAACGTCCAGCCACATTCTGGTTCTCAGGCAAATGCGGCGGTGTACATGACACTGCTGAAACCCGGCGATACGGTTTTAGGGATGAATCTGGCGCACGGCGGCCACCTGACTCACGGTTCTCCCGTTAACTTCTCCGGTAAACTTTATAACATCGTCCCTTATGGTATTGATGAGTCGGGTAAAATTGATTACGCCGATATTCGTGCCCAAGCGCAAAAACACCAGCCTAAAATGATCATCGGTGGTTTCTCTGCTTATTCCGGTATTGTTGATTGGGCGAAGATGCGTGAAATTGCTGATGAAATCGGCGCTTATCTGTTCGTTGACATGGCTCACGTCGCGGGTCTGATTGCCGCCGGTGTTTATCCAAACCCGGTTCCCCATGCACATGTGGTGACAACAACCACGCATAAAACACTGGCAGGTCCTCGTGGCGGCTTGATTCTGGCGAAAGGTGGCGATGAGGAATTTTATAAGAAACTGAACTCCTCTGTTTTCCCCGGTTCCCAGGGCGGCCCATTGATGCACGTTATTGCCGGTAAGGCCGTTGCATTGAAAGAAGCGATGGAGCCTGAGTTCAAAGCCTACCAACATCAGGTTGCCAAGAACGCGAAAGAGATGGTCGACGTCTTCCTGCAACGGGGTTACAAAGTCGTCTCCGGCGAAACTGAAAACCATTTATTCTTGCTGGATCTGGTGGATAAAAACATCACCGGTAAAGAGGCTGATGCGGCATTGGGGCGTGCCAATATCACGGTTAACAAAAACAGCGTACCGAACGATCCGCGCAGCCCATTCGTCACGTCGGGTATCCGTATCGGAACGCCTGCCATTACCCGTCGCGGCTTCAAGGAAGCAGAAACCCGTGAACTGGCTGGCTGGATGTGTGACGTGCTGGATAACATCAATGATGAAGCGACCATTGAAAGTGTTAAGCAAAAAGTATTGAATATCTGCGCAAAATATCCGGTTTACGCGTAATTTAAAATCAATAATGTAGTTTAGTCATAAGCCCGACTCATAACGTCAGTTTTGAGCGGGTTTTTTTGCATTCAGAAAATAGGAGCATTTGGATGGTCGTTCCATCAACATTTTGGCTAGGGTTGGGCTATTTCACCTATTTTTTCTCTTATGGCATATTCTTGCCCTTTTGGTCTGTCTGGTTAAAAGGGGAAGGCATTGAAGCCTCAATGATAGGAATATTGTTAGGCGTTGGCATGATCGCCCGCTTTATCGGCAGCTTGGTTATCTCGCCGACCATCAAAGATCCGGCTAATTTAATCAGGGCGTTGCGTCTTCTCTCATTGTTGGCATTGCTTTTCGCCGTTTGCTTTGTCTTCGGCAGCCATTGGGCATGGCTTTTCTTTGTCATGGTTGGCTTCAACCTATTCTTCTCCCCTTTAGTCCCTTTATCAGATGCGTTGGCAGGCACATGGCAAAAACAATTTACCTTTGATTATGGCAAGGTCAGGGTCTGGGGATCGATTGCGTTTATCATCAGTTCTTCGTTGACAGGCATATTAATGTCGGCCAATGGCATCAATTTCTCACTCAGTAGTCTGAACGTTGGCTGGGATATCTCATTTGACCGTTTAAATGCGTGGATAGGTCACCACTTATTTGGCACGCACCAGATCATTCTGGCTTTTTTGATTTTCAGTATTGCAGCCATGCTGTTGGGTATGTTGTTGAAACCTGCCATCATGCCAGTCGGTAAAGTGAAGGCCGCAAATACACACGCGGTTTCTTTTAAAACACTCTTATCTGAAAAATCCGTGTGGCAGTTTTTAATCTGTGTGACTTTGTTACAGGCCGCTCATGCCGGGTACTACAGTTTTGGTTCCATTTATTGGGAACAAGCGGGTTATTCCTCATCAACCATTGGTTATCTCTGGTCGTTGGGCGTGGTGGCTGAAGTTGTGATCTTTACTTTCAGTAAGCAACTGTTCCGCCGTTGGAGTGCACGTAATTTGCTGTTGTTGTCAGGGATTTGTGGTGTGGTTCGTTGGGGATTGATGGGAACATCGACCGAATTACTGGTGTTAATTATTATCCAAATCCTGCATTGCGGCACTTTTACGGTTTGTCATCTGGCAGCGATGCGTTTTATCGGCGCCAGAAAAGAAAACGAAATCATCCGCTTGCAGGCCACGTATTCTGCCTTGGCAATGGGGGGCGGTATTGCCGTCATGAGCATAATTGCGGGTTTCATGTATGAGCATATCGGCAGTGGCATATTTTGGGTGATGGCGTTGATTGTGTTGCCGGCTCTGTTCCTGCGGCCAAAAGTTGAGGCCCATGCGCCAGACTAAAAATCTAAGGCAAGAAAAACCAAGGTAATAAGAAAAAAGGAATAAGAAAAAAGGGCACCCAATGGGTGCCCTGAAAATAACATTGCTCAGATAATATTTATTAATAATCAAAGAATTAACGTTTCAATGCTTCAGTCAATTCTTCACGCATTTCAGACAGGATGTCTTTAACAATACGTGGGCCGCCCGCAACGATATTGCCGGAGCTGATATAGTTATGGCCACCAACGAAATCGGTGACAATACAACCTGATTCACGTACCAGCAATTCGCCGCCCATGAAATCCCACGGTTTCAGGCCAATTTCGAAGAAACCATCGACACGTCCGGCAGCCACATAAGCCATATCCAGTGCCGCTGAACCCGTGCGGCGGAAATCTGCACAGCGCTCAAATAACTTACCCAGTACATTAATGTAAGGGGTAGCGTGCTGCTTGGCTTTGAACGGGAAACCGGTCGCCAGGATCGTTCCATCCAGATCACGGGCATTCGTCCCACGCAGGCGATAGCCATTCAATTGCGCGCCTTGACCACGGGTTGCGGTGAACAGCTCATTGCGCATTGGATCGTAAACCACGGACGCTTCAGTGCGGCCTTTAATACGCACGGCAATGGAAACAGAGAAATGGGGAAGACGTTTAATAAAGTTGGTGGTGCCATCCAGTGGATCGATAACCCATTGGAAATCGTATTCTTCTCCTAAGAGTTCACCGCTTTCTTCGGTAATAATAGTATGCTTGGGATAGGACTTACGGATGATGTCAATGATCAGCGTTTCGGCTTCACGATCAACATTGGTAACGAAATCGTTATTGCCTTTTTGGCTTGCTTCAACAGCATCAGGAGTTTCATAGCTTTTGGCAATGTAGTTGCCGGCTTTACGCGCAGCGCGTATAGCAATGTTTAGCATCGGATGCATGGGGTATCTTCCACCAGGATTTTAAAGAACGGAAACAAATCGGCGCGCAGTATAGCAGTAGTTCGTCAAAATGACTAATGCTGTGTTAAGATATTCGGCTCTTATCCTGAACTTAAAAGCCGTCATGTTAGAGAATATCCGTATTATTCTGGTAGAAACCTCCCACACAGGTAACATGGGATCAACCGCTAGGGCCATGAAAACAATGGGCTTAACCAATCTGTATCTGGTAAGTCCCCTCGTTCAGCCTGATTCTCACGCTATCGCACTTTCTGCCGGTGCCAGTGATGTTATCGGCAATGCAACGATGGTGAATTCGTTGGATGAAGCATTGGCCGGATGTGAGTTGATCATTGGAACCAGCGCCCGTTCCCGAACCCTCTCCTGGCCAATGGTAGAACCGCGTGAATGTGGTGAACGTTGCGTCAGGGCGGCCAGTCACTCTCCGGTAGCCATTGTCTTTGGCCGTGAACGTGTCGGCTTGACTAACGAAGAGTTGCAGAAGTGTCATTATCACCTTTATATTCCGACCAATCCGGAATATGGTTCGTTGAATCTGGCGATGGCGGTTCAGTTGGTCAGCTATGAAATTCGCATGGCCCACCTTGCGGCTCAAGAGCCATCAGCAGCAATCTCTCCGGAGCACGAAACAGTGTATCCACCAGCCGAAGACATGGAGCGTTTTTATCAGCACCTTGAACAGGTATTGAACGAATCAGGTTTCATTCGCAAAGCGCATCCGGGGCAGATCATGAATAAATTAAGGCGTCTTTATACCCGTGCGCGGCCGGAAACCCAAGAGCTGAATATCCTGCGTGGTATACTGACTTCCATGGAGCGATGGGATAAAAAATAAACTATCGCGGTTAAAAAAATGCAGCAGGAAGACGTCGTTAGAAAATAAAATCTAGCCGGACAATAGCGGGAATTCGTTGGAAAGCCGGGGAATAAGCAAGTGAAAAAGTGAAAGGCAGCCACAAATAATAGTTGAGTAAATTACTCGGTTAAATAGTTGACTAAAACAGTCAGGAATGCCACAATTTCACCCATATTTCACCACGGAGTTTTTGTTATGAGACTGACATCAAAAGGACGTTATGCGGTAACAGCCATGTTAGATGTGGCGTTGCACTCACAAGAAGGGCCGGTTCCATTAGCCGACATTTCTGAACGTCAGGGTATCTCCCTTTCCTATCTTGAGCAGTTGTTTTCCCGCCTGCGTAAAAATGGTCTGGTTTCTAGCGTCCGTGGTCCAGGTGGCGGTTATTTATTGGGCAGGGGAGCCAGTAACATTTTCGTTGCCGAAGTGATTTCTGCTGTTGATGAATCCGTTGATGCCACTCGTTGCCAAGGCAGGGAAGGCTGTCAAGGCGGCGATCGGTGTTTGACTCATGCCTTGTGGCGTGACCTCAGTGATCGCATCACCAGCTTCCTGAGTAGCATCAGTTTAGAAGAATTAGTGAATAACCAAGAAGTATTGGACGTCGCGGATCGTCAAGACGGCGATAAGCGTCGTACCCCTAATGGCAGACCCCAAGGGACGATTAACGTTAACCTGCGTGCGTAACCTTGCGGTAAATACTTGTTGTAAAAATAAAAGTATTAAAAGTGTCTTACGGAGCATGTGAGCAATGAAATTACCCATTTATTTGGACTATTCAGCAACAACACCGGTCGATCCACGTGTTGCTGAAAAGATGATGAATTATTTGACTATTGACGGGATCTTCGGTAACCCGGCTTCCCGTTCGCACCGTTTTGGTTGGCAGGCGGAAGAGGCGGTTGATATCGCGCGTAATCAAATTGCTGATTTAATCGGTGCGGACCCGCGTGAAATCGTGTTCACTTCAGGTGCGACAGAGTCAGATAATCTGGCAATTAAAGGTGCTGCAAAATTTTATCAGAAGAAAGGCAAGCACATTATCACCAGCAAAACTGAACACAAAGCGGTTTTAGATACTTGCCGCCAGTTGGAGCGAGAAGGTTTTGAGATCACTTATCTGGCGCCAATGAGCAACGGCATGCTTGATCTGAAAGAGCTGGAAGCGGCTATGCGTGAAGACACCATTCTGGTTTCCATCATGCACGTCAACAATGAAATCGGGATTGTCCAAGACATCATGACCATTGGTGAATTATGCCGTAGCCGTGGCATTATTTTCCATGTGGATGCTACCCAAAGTGTGGGTAAATTGCCGATCGATCTGAGTCAGCTCAAAGTGGATCTGATGTCCTTTTCTGCACATAAACTTTATGGCCCGATGGGAATTGGCGCGCTGTATGTTCGCCGCAAGCCCCGTGTGCGTATTGAAGCACAACAGCATGGTGGCGGCCATGAGCGCGGCATGCGTTCCGGTACATTGCCTGTGCACCAGATTGTTGGCATGGGCGAAGCATACCGTATCGCAAAAGAAGAGCTGGAATCAGAGGCAGAGCGCCTGCGTGGTTTGCGCCTGCGTTTGTGGAACGGTATCAAAGATATTGAAGAAGTTTACCTGAATGGTGATTTGGAACTGGGTACGCCACACATTTTGAATGTCAGCTTCAACTATGTTGAAGGTGAATCATTAATGATGTCATTGAAAGATTTGGCGGTATCTTCTGGCTCAGCATGTACTTCCGCGAGTCTGGAGCCTTCTTATGTCCTGCGTGCATTGGGCATGAATGATGAACTGGCACACAGTTCTATTCGTTTCTCTTTGGGGCGTTTTACCACAGAAGAAGAAATAGACTATACAATCACGTTGATTCACAACGCGATCGGTCACCTGCGCGATCTTTCTCCATTATGGGAAATGTTCAAGCAGGGGGTGGATATTAGCGCCATCGAATGGTCTCATCATTAATCAGACGGTTTCAGGAGTAACAATATGGCTTACAGCGACAAAGTAATTGATCACTATGAAAACCCACGTAATGTTGGTTCATTCGACAGCGAAGATCCTTCCGTGGGAAGTGGCATGGTAGGGGCACCCGCGTGCGGTGACGTCATGCGGCTGCAAATCAAAGTCAACGATGCAGGCATCATTGAAGACGCACGTTTCAAAACCTATGGTTGCGGTTCGGCAATTGCATCCAGTTCTTTGGTCACAGAATGGATGAAAGGTAAATCGTTGGAACAGGCTGAGGAGATTAAAAACACTCAGATTGCTGAAGAGCTAGAACTGCCGCCAGTGAAAATCCACTGTTCTATTTTGGCCGAAGATGCTATCAAAGCGGCTATTGCGGATTACAAGAACAAACGCCAAGCCAAATAACTATTTTTGCAAGGTATTTTTGCAAGGCATTTTCGCAAGGCATTTTCGCAAAAAGAAAATCATTCTGGTGGATATTGCTGCAATATCCACCTTTACTAGTTTTAACAGTGAGGTGTTGTATGTCAATTTCCGTGACAGAAAGTGCAGCCCAACGTATTTCTGCCTTTCTTGCCAATCGAGGAAAAGGTGTCGGGTTGCGCTTGGGGGTGAAAACATCCGGCTGCTCTGGTATGGCATATATACTTGAATTTGCTGATGCAATAGATGAAGAAGATCAGGTTTTTGAAGATAAGGGCGTGAAAGTTATCGTTGACGGTAAAAGTATCCTTTACCTTGATGGTACTGAGTTGGATTTTGTGAAAGAAGGTCTGAATGAAGGTTTTAAATTCAACAACCCCAATGTTTCCAGCGAATGCGGTTGTGGGGAAAGTTTCCACGTTTAACCCCATTTTTTGACCCCGCACTTTGCGAAACTACGAGTAACTTATGGACTATTTTACTTTATTTGGGCTGCCTGCACGTTATGCGATTGATCGCGAACAGTTGGTGACCCGTTATCAGGAATTGCAACGCCAGTTTCATCCTGATCGTTTTGCCAACCAGCCGGAACGTGAAAAAACGCTGGCACTCCAACAAGCCACGACCATTAATGATGGTTATCAGACGCTAAAACATCCCTTGAAACGCGCAGAATATATGCTGTCCCAGCACGGGTTCGATCTGTCCAGCGAACAGCACACGATGCAGGATACGGCTTTCCTGATGCAGCAGCTAGAATTGCGCGAAGAGCTTGATGCGATTGAACATCGCGTCGATCCAGAAACAGCGTTGAACGGTTTTTCATCTCGCTTAACTAAAATGATTAAAACGCGCAGTGAACAGATGGAACAACAACTCAATGCTGCCGAGTGGTCAGTGGCAGCCGATACCGTCCGTAAATTACGCTTTCTGGATAAATTGCAACAGCAGGTTGAACAACTGGAAGAACGGTTGTTGGATGATTTTTAGCAGGCTTTTCACTGACTTTTAGCGGAATGACTTTCAGTTGAATAAATTTCGGCTGATACCGATTTATAGGGGCACACATGGCTTTATTACAGATCAGCGAACCGGGTTTATCTGCCGCGCCACATCAACGTCGGCTGGCTGCGGGGATTGATCTTGGTACAACTCACTCTCTGGTTGCGACCGTCCGTAGCGGTCAGGCGGAAACATTAGCAGGCAGCGATAACCGTCATTTGCTTCCTTCGGTTGTACAGTATCGCAAAGAGGGCATTCAAGTCGGTTGGCAGGCGCGCGAGCAAGCGGCGGCTGATCCCGTCAATACGATCAGTTCCGTCAAGCGAATGATGGGACGCTCTCTGGCTGACATTCAACAGCGTTATCCCAAGCTGCCATACCAGCTTCAGGCCAGTGAAAATGGTTTGCCATTGATCAATACCGTGGCCGGGCTGGTCGATCCTATTCAGGTTTCTTCTGAAATATTGAAATCGTTGGCGCAACGGGCAGAAGAAACCTTGGATGGTAAACTTGATGGTGTGGTGATCACCGTTCCTGCTTATTTCGATGATGCTCAACGTCAGGGAACCAAAGATGCTGCCCGGTTAGTGGGTCTGCATGTACTTCGCCTGCTGAATGAACCCACTGCGGCCGCCATTGCCTATGGCCTCGATTCCGGTCAGGAAGGTGTGATCGCCGTTTATGATCTGGGTGGTGGCACATTCGATGTTTCCATTCTCCGCCTTAGCCGGGGAGTGTTTGAAGTGCTGGCAACGGGCGGCGATACCGCCCTTGGTGGCGATGACTTTGATTTGCTGCTGGCAAACTGGATACGTGAGCAGGCTGGGATCAGCGACAACGGCCACGGATTGCAGCGTCAATTGCTGGATGTTGCGGCTCAAGCCAAAATTACCTTGAGTGAAGCTGAAAAGGCAGACATCAATATTGCCGGCTGGCAGGGCAGTATTACCCGCACCGACCTTAACGAATTGATTACCCCTTTGGTCAAACGTACATTACTCTCCTGCCGCCGGGCGCTGAAAGATGCGGGAGTCACGGCTGATGAGGTTTTGCAGGTCGTCATGGTTGGCGGTTCAACGCGAGTGCCGTTGGTGCGCAGCATGGTGGGCGAATTCTTTGACCGTGAACCATTAACGTCTATCGATCCCGATAAAGTCGTTGCTGTTGGCGCGGCGATTCAGGCGGATATTCTGGTGGGCAACAAACCCGACAGCGAAATGCTGTTACTGGATGTGATCCCACTGTCACTGGGTTTGGAGACAATGGGCGGGCTGGTTGAAAAAGTCATTCCACGCAATACCACCATTCCGGTTGCGAAAGCGCAAGAATTCACCACATTCAAAGATGGTCAAAGTGCGATGAGCATTCATGTGGTGCAAGGTGAGCGGGAATTGGTCAATGATTGCCGTTCACTGGCACGTTTCACCCTGCGCGGTATTCCACCGTTACCGGCGGGGGGCGCCCACATTCGCGTGACCTTTCAGGTCGATGCGGATGGCCTGCTGAGCGTCAGTGCACTGGAAAAATCCACGGGGGTTGAAGCCTCTATTCAGGTGAAACCTTCCTATGGTTTGTCGGATCAAGAAATTGCCCACATGCTCAAAGACTCCATGACCAATGCACAGGAAGACATCCAGGCCCGAAAATTGGCTGAACAGAAAGTCGAGGCGGCCAGAGTGCTGGAAAGTTTAACCAGTGCATTGGAACAAGATGCCGATTTACTGAGTCAAGAAGAGCAGGCGGCGATTGATGCTGCCGCACAAGTATTAATTGAAAGTGCGCAGGGAACCTCCCCTGATGCGATTGAAAGTGCAATCAAGCAATTGGACAAACAAACGCAGGAATTTGCAGCACGCCGTATGGACACATCAATCCGCCGGGCTTTGGCGGGTCATTCTGTGGATGAAATTTAATTATGCCAAAAATTGTATTTTTACCTCATAACGAACTTTGCCCTGAAGGTGCCGTCTTGGACGCGAAGGAAGGCGAATCCATTTTGGATGTTGCATTACGTAACGGCATTGAAATTGAACATGCTTGTGAGAAATCCTGTGCGTGTACCACCTGTCACTGCATCGTCAGAGAGGGCTTTGACTCACTGGAAGAAAGCAGTGAACTGGAAGATGACATGCTGGATAAAGCATGGGGGCTGGAGCCTGAAAGCCGCTTGAGCTGTCAGGCCAAAGTCACCGATGAGGATTTAGTCGTTGAAATTCCTAAATACACGATTAACCATGCGCGTGAACACTGACAGGAGCATGAAAAATGAAATGGTCTGACAGTCGTGATATTGGCGAAGCACTGTATGATAAATTTCCTGATGTAGACCCAAAAACAGTGCGTTTCACCGACCTGCATGAGTGGATTTGTGAGCTGGATGGTTTTGATGATGATCCACAGAAATCCAACGAAAAAATCTTAGAAGCTATCTTGTTGGTATGGTTGGATGAGTATGAATGAATAGTATGAATAGTGTGAAGTTTGCCTGAGCCCAAAAATCGCGCAAACTCACCGATTCTTGCTCAAGAACTTGGCATAGTCTGTATTTAGTGGAAAACTGGCAATCGCCAGTTTTTTTTATAAACCCTTACTGTGAAGCAGTCGGCAATGTGACACAGTGAATAGATAAGAAGTGAGAAAAAATGACAAAACAAATCATGCCCATAACACTGTCTTATGAGCCAGCTAACGCTTGCTGGGGTGAAAAAGCACTAATCAGTTCAAGTGAACAAGGGCTCACCATTCATCTGGAAAACAGTGGGAAACTGGGTGCCATTCAACGCGCCGGACGCAAAATTGAAGGACAAGGGATCCGTAATATTGCCTTAGTGGGTGAGGGTTGGGATCTGGAAAAAAGTTGGTCATTTTGGTTGGGCTTCCGCTCACCCAAGGGATTGCGCACCATTGAATGGCCACAGCTCCCTGCGACGGAAAAGCAAGAACTGGAAAGAAGGATCAAATTTATTGATTGGGTGCGTGATACCATCAACCTGCCGGCAGAGGATTTGGGGCCGGAACAGCTTGCCCAGAGAGTGATTGATTTACTAAGTGATGTCGCGGGTGATGCCGTGAGTTATCGCATTATCAAAGGGAGTGAGTTGCATGAACAGGGATATGCCGGGGTATATACCGTTGGCCGCGGCTCTTCCCGTGATCCCGTGTTCCTGGCATTAGATTACAATCCAACAAAAGAGGCAAAAGCGCCGGTTTTTGCCTGTCTGGTGGGTAAAGGCATTACCTTCGATTCCGGTGGATACAGCCTCAAACCGTCTAATTTCATGGACTCCATGAAATCAGATATGGGCGGTTCGGCGACCTTGACCGGCGCACTGGCACTGGCAATCAGCCGGGGTTTAAAACAGCGTGTAAAACTGTTTTTGAGCATTGCAGATAATATGGTGAGTGGTCATGCTTTCAAATTGGGCGATATCATTCGCTATCGTAACGGCAAAACCGTTGAAGTGATGAACACCGATGCAGAAGGGCGTCTGGTTCTGGCTGATGGTTTGATCGATGCCAGTGCGGAAAAAGCACAATTTATTATTGATGCTGCCACATTGACGGGAGCAGCGAAAACAGCCGTCGGCAATGATTACCACTCAGTATTAGGCTTTGATGATCAACTGGTATCTGACTTACTGGCGGCGGGCGAACATGAAAATGAATTGTTCTGGCGCTTACCGCTGGCTGAATTCCACCGTAGTCAACTGCCATCCAATTTTGCTGATCTGAACAACATTGCATCACCGGCACATTCGGCAGGAGCAAGTACCGCCGCCGCTTTCTTGTCTCACTTTGTCAAAAATTACAAAAAAGGCTGGGTACATATCGATTGTTCAGCAACTTACCGCAAATCCTCGGTTGAACAATGGGCTGCGGGAGCAACGGGATATGGTGTCCGCACGATTGCCAATTTATTGCTGACAAGAGCAAAATAACCGGCGAAATAAATTAAAACTCCTTTCTTATATAGCTCCCCTTATTATAGGGAGCTATTGTTATAAGAAATGTTATAAAAAACGCTTGTTCAATTTTTCACTGATTTTACCTTCAATTCAAAGCAGCATTCATTTAAATCGTATTTATTAACAGTATTGTTCGGAGATTTTCATGAGTTTATCAAATAGGTCTATTGCTACTGAAATCGAGGTTCCGAGTGGAAGCCGTATTACGCTGAGCCAGCCGGAGGAACCACCGATTCAACTCATTGAATCCCTGATTAATTTTTTCAAACAGCATAAACCTGTCCGGCGCGCTTTTTTAGTGATGATCCATGACAAAAATGTGGATGAAAAACCGAATTTTCTCATTGGATTGGAATTTAGTGTGACACTGACAGACAGTGACATTGATGCCTTGATTCAAGAAGCCGGTGAACTGGCTTGCGAATATCTTGATGAAGAGGAATCTGTCGATTTTTGCCTGCTTGATGAGAATGAAGGGGGGATGAGTCATTACCTGATTCAGCATACCCAGCCTTTTTATCAGCGTAAATTAGGCAGTTGGTTGCGTGATACCATTCCTGTTGTGAATCAGTAACGGGTTGGTTGACGAATGTAATTTGATGACATTGACTAAACGGATATTGCGATGAGCGTCGAAAATCGGCAAAAACATAGCGTATAAAGATAAGCGCTATTTCTCTTTTGTCGGGAATTTAGTTATTTTTTCTGCGCTTTGGTGATGCGAAATAGGAAGTACCATAATAAACATCCCAAAAAATATTATTGGGTGTATCCGGTAAATTTATGAGGGTTATGGTTATGTATCAACAACAGTTGTGGCAATGGGTGGCACAGAGAAAGCAATATCTGGTCGTGGTGTTCGCCATATTACTTTCGCTCTTTGCACTCTCTGGATGCGATCAGTCTGAAAGCCCGGAGAAAGACAAGCCACATTCTTCATTAACTCAGCCTGGCAACGTGCAGGGTGAAAAAGCCAAATCAGCAACATCAACAAATAAAGATGTTGGCTCCCAAACGGCAGATCCCAATAAAGGATCTGAGGTTAATCAAGCGGGAGTTACACAATCGGCACAAAACGATTCAGGTAAGCGCTATGCAGGTAAAGATGTCACTATCTTAGATGCTTCTGAGCTGCAATTGGATGGTGCCAGTGCCATGGTCGTGACGTTTTCTGTTCCTCTGGCACCTAACCAAGATTTTTCGCAGAAGATGCACCTTGTTGATGTGAAGTCGGGGAAACTGGATGGCGCTTGGGAGCTTTCCAATAATCAGATGGAACTCAGGTTACGCCATTTGCCTCCTTCACGGGAATTACAGCTGACGGTTGACGAAGGCATTGAAGGCATCAATGGGCGTCGATTGGCGAAAGCTTTTGAGAAAAAAGTGAAGACCGCGGCGATTACGCCTACCGTGGGTTTTGCCAGCAAGGGGGTATTATTACCCAATAAAGCAGCAGAAGGATTACCTGTTCTGGCGCTCAATGTTAACCATGTCGATGTCAACTTTTTCCGCATTAAAGATGAAGCATTACCTGACTTTATCGCTAATTGGCAATACAGCAGTAACATGGATAACTGGGATTCCCAAGGGTTACTGCAAGATGCAGAGTTAATCTATACCGGGCGTTTTGACCTCAACCCTGCCGCGAATACCCGTGAAAAAATCCTCCTGCCCTTAAGTAATATCAAAGAACTGCAAAAAAATGGCGTTTATCTGGCTGCCATGCAGCAGGCAGGAAAATACGCCTACAACACTCCGGTTACCCTGTTCACCTTGAGCGATATTGGTGTTTCTATGCACAGTTATCTGAACAGGGTCGATGTCTTTACCCAATCTTTGCAGCAAGGCGCAAGTCTGAAAGGCGTTGAGATCCGCATGTTGGACGCGAAAGGACAACTTGTGGCAAAAGCGACGACCGACAGCGAAGGGCATGCTTCCCTGGAAAAAAGTAACAAGGCTAAATTATTGCTGGCTACTCTGGATGGGCATACCAGCATGATTGATTTGACTTCACCGGCATTAGATCTCTCTGAATTTGATATTGGTGGGCCACAAGGATATAGCAAACAGTTTTTTGTTTTTGGCCCCAGGGATCTTTATCGGCCAGGAGAAACATTGATCGTCAATGGCTTACTGCGTGATGCTGATGGTCACCCGTTAAAAGCACAACCCGTCAAAGTGGATGTATTAAAAGCAGATAATCAGGTTGTCCATCGTTTTGTTTGGCAAGCGGAAAACGGATTATACCAATATCGTTACCCCATTCCTCGCGACGCTGAAACAGGCATGTGGTCACTGCGATTTGATTTAGGTGATAACGCACCACGATATTACAAATTTAATGTTGAAGATTTCATGCCTGAACGAATGGCGTTGGAGATCAAAGGAAACGCGAATAATCAGCCCGTATTAACCAATGAAAATGTTGAATTCTCCGTGACGGGTCGTTACTTGTATGGCGCGCCTGCTGCTGATAATCGTTTGCAAGGGCAATTGTTCCTGCGCCCTGCCCGCAATGCCGTGGCGAAATTACCCGGATATGAATTTGGCTCGGTAAAAGAGGGCGATTTGCAACAGACATTGGATGAGTTTGATCTGACCTTAAACCGTGAAGGGAAAACGAAGCTTTCTGTCAGCAGGGATAACTGGAAATCCATTACCTCTCCGGTCACCGTTATTGTCCAGGCCAGTTTGCTGGAATCTGGTGGGCGCCCAGTGACACGCCGGGCTGAACAGGCTGTCTGGCCGACAGAGAAACTGGTAGGGATACGCCCGCTTTTTGATAAAAAGCCCATTTATGATTTTCGTACCGATCGCGATGAAAATCGCTATAACGTGGATGAAAACTCACTGGCCGAATTTGAAATAGCTTATGCCGATGCCAGTGGTAAAAAGTATGCGGCACCAGAGTTAAGGGCACGTCTGATATATGAACGGCGCGATTATTATTGGCGTTGGTCAGACAGTAACGGTTGGGATTCGGATTATAACCAGAAAGATTTGGTCATGGCCGATGAACCTGTTCAGATTGCAGAAAATGGTACCGCTAAAATCAGTTTCCCTGTGGACTGGGGGGCTTACCGTATTGAAGTTGTCAACCCGCAAAATCAGCTCGTGACTAGCGTGAATTTCTGGGCGGGGTATTCATGGCAGGATAATACCGGCGGCACAGGGGCAGTACGTCCTGATCAGGTTAAATTGTCGCTGGATAAACCCGCCTATCGGCCCGGCGAAAAAGTGCAGGTACATTTGGCGGCACCCCAAGCTGGCCGGGGTTATTTACTGATGGAATCGAGTGATGGCCCATTGTGGTGGCAAGAAATAAACATCCCGGAAAAAGGTTTGGATGTTGACGTACCCATTAATCAGGCATGGGCTCGTCATGATTTGTATCTCACCGCCGTTGTTGTGCGTCCCGGTGACAAATCCCGTCAGGCAACACCTAAACGGGCAATCGGGGTATTGCACCTGCCGCTGATGGATGAAGAACGTAAGCTGAATTTAACCTTAAATGCGCCTGATAAAATGCGTCCCAATCAGGATCTCACCGTTAAAATCAAAGTCACCCCCCAACAAGGGCAGCCACTGCCAAAACACGTTAATGTTCTGCTTTCAGCGGTGGATACCGGCGTGTTAAGCATAACTGACTTTAAAACGCCTGATCCCTATGAGGCTTTCTTTGGCCGTAAACGTTATAGCGTTGATCAATATGATGTCTATGGACATCTGATTGAAGCCGAAGGGCGCCAGGCAAATCTGCGCTTCGGGGGGGATGGCAATGATGGTGCGTTAGAGCGAGGCGGTAAAAAACCACTGACGGAAGTCAACATTATCGCAGAGCAAGCGAAACCCGTGACTTTGAATGCCAATGGTGAAGGTGAAATTATTTTGCCTGTTCCGGATTTCAACGGGGAACTCCGATTGATGGCACAGGCATGGAGTCATGATGAATTCGGTCACGGCGAACGTAAAATCATTGTCGCAGCACCGGTTATTACGCAAATGTCATTACCTCGTTTTATGGCGGGTGGCGATCAGTCTCAACTGTCGTTGGATCTCACCAATGCAACGGAGCAACCTCAAGCCCTGACCTTGCATTTGACTGCGGAAGGATTGATTAAATTACAGGGTGCGACAAGCGAAAAACTGGTATTGGAAAAAGGAAAACGGACAACGATTCAAATTCCGGTCAAAGCCAGTCATGGATTTGGGCAAGGTGAACTCTTCCTGACCATTAATGGCTTGAATCTGCCCGGAGAAAAGCTGAGCCAGTATAAAAATAGTTGGAAAATAGGGGTTCGTCCCGCACATCCGGCCAAAACCATTCAATTTGCTGACGTGATCCATCAAGGGCAACATTGGCAATTACCGGCGACCGCCATTTCAGGTCTGGCACCAGACACGCTTGAAGGGCAATTATTGTTGACCAGCAGGCCACCATTGCAGATCGCGCGTTATATTCGTGAATTGTATGCTTATCCTTACGGCTGTCTGGAGCAAACGGTGAGTGGGCTTTATCCGTCACTCTATTCCAATGAAGCTGAATTGAAAAAATTGGGTATTCATACCCAAAGTGATGAAAAACGCCGGCAGGCCATTGAGGCGGGAATTACGCATCTGCTCAACATGCAGCGTTATGATGGCAGCTTTTCGTTGTGGAATCGTAATGGCGATGAAGAGTTTTGGCTGACCGCTTATGCGACGGATTTTCTATTCCGTGCCAGTCAGCAGGGGTACAGTGTTCCCGTCGATGCGCTGAAAGCCGCTAATAACCGCTTGCTGCGTTACCTACAGGACAGAACCATTATCAGCGATCGCTACAATGGTTTACGTTTGGCGACACAATTTTCTGTGCAGGCTTATGCCGGCTTGGTGTTAGCGAGTCAGCAAAAAGCACCGCTGAGTGGATTAAGGCAGCTCTATGAACGTCGGGCACAGGCGGGAAATGGCTTGTCTTTGGTGCAACTGGGGATCGCACTGAAAATGATGGGGGATAATACCCGTGGCAATGAAGCTGTTCATTTGGGCGTTAATAAATCTCGCCAACCGGGTTATGGGTTGGGTGATTATGGCAGTACTATCCGTGATAACGCACTGATTGTTGCCTTGTTGACTGAACAACATATGTTGCAAAAAGAGCGTGACGAAAAGCTGCTGAGTCTGTCCAATGAGTTATCAAGTCGTCGTTATTTCTCAACCCAGGAAAGCAATGCGTTGTATTTGGCCGGGCGTTACTTTATCGGTGTGACTGAACAACCATGGAAAGCGGCCATTAATCAGCAGATGCCGCCAATTAACCGTGACAGTGCCTTGAGCGAAGTATTAACGGCCAGTCAGATTGTAAAAGGCGTGGAGATCAGCAACCGAGGCGACAGCACACTGTATTCGCGCCTGAATATCGTCGGGTATCCGCTGAACACGCCGGCCACTTACTCCAATATACTGAAAATTAAGCGAACTTACCTTGATTTAGCCGGTCATCCAGCCTCCATCGAGCGTATGAGAAGCGGCGAAATGGTTGTCGTGAAACTGGAGATCAGAGCCACGCAATCAGTGCCAGATGCGTTGGTCGTTGATTTACTGCCAGCCGGATTGGAGATAGAGAACCAAAATCTGGCTGCCAGCAGTGCCAGCTTGAATGAAAGTGCGACGGGGTTGAAAGATCTTATTGAAGACATGCAGAATGCGGATATCCGTCATATCGAATACCGCGATGATCGTTTTGTTGCTGCTGTTGCTGTGTCGTCTTATCAACCAGTAACATTACTGTATTTGGCTCGTGCGGTTGCTCCCGGCGTTTATCAAATACCGGCACCACAGGTTGAATCCATGTATGTTCCTGACTGGCGGGCAGTGGGGGAAACCGAACCAAGACTGGAAGTTGTCCGTTAAGCACGCTTAGTCTAATCACCACCAGCCCCTATTTCGCAAAGTAGGGGCTGTTTCATTTCGGATACGGTTTTAATGAGAAAATTGTTTTTCCGCCATCATCCGTTTATTTTGGCGATGATCCTGACCATTTTATTTATTTTTCCCGCCGCAATGTGGCTGGCAGATAAAATCTGGCCGCTGCCAATACACAACGTCAACATGGCACGGGTTGTGGTAGGCGCGGATGGTTCACCGTTATGGCGTTTTGCTGACAGTGAGGGGATCTGGCGTTATCCGGTCACATTAGACCAAGTTTCGCCCGAATATCTTCAGGCATTACTGACTTATGAAGATCGCTGGTTTTATCAGCATCCGGGCATCAATCCGATCGCCCTTTTGCGGGCAGCATGGCAAGATCTGCGCGCAGGAAAAATAGTCTCAGGGGGCAGCACGATTTCCATGCAGGTTGCCCGGCTGATTGATCCACATTCACGTACCGTTACCGGAAAATTCAAACAAATTTGGCGTACCCTACAACTGGAATGGCACTATTCAAAAGATCAGATTCTGGAAATGTACCTGAATCGTGCGCCATTTGGCGGAACATTACAGGGGATTGGCGCGGCCAGTTGGGCGTATTTGGGGAAATCACCGGCAGAACTTTCATCCGGGGAAGCGGCATTATTGGCTGTTTTGCCACAAGCTCCCAGCCGGCTACGGCCTGATCGTTACCCAGAACGCGCCCAAGCGGCGCGTGACAAGGTATTGCAGCGATTGGCGCAATATCATGTCTGGTCAGAGCAAAAAATAGCCGACATCAAAGAAGAAAACATCTGGCTGGCTCCGCGTCAGGCACCTCATCTTGCGCCATTATTGGCAAGGCGAATGGCAAATGAAAATCAGCAGGAAGTGATCCGAACCACGATTGATACAGCGCTGCAACGTCAATTAGAAGAGATGGTGCTTAACTGGAAATATCAGCTGGCGGCCAAAACATCAATCGGTGTCTTAGTGGTGGATCATACCGATATGTCGGTCAAAGCCTACCTTGGTTCTGCCGATTTTCAGGATGATAGCCGTTTTGGGCATGTGGATATGGTCAGTGCATGGCGTTCACCCGGCTCTACCCTGAAACCTTTTTTATATGCCATGGCGTTGGATGATGGATTAATTCATGCCGAGTCTTTATTGCAAGATGTTCCCCGTCGTTTTAATGATTATCGGCCGGGCAATTTTGACAGTGGATTCAACGGGCCGGTGAGCGCGAGTGATGCTTTGGTCAGGTCGCTGAATTTACCCGCTGTGCAGCTTCTTGAAGCCTATGGCTCTAAACGATTCACGGCTAATTTACGTAATGTGGGGATGAAACTGCGTTTTCCATTGGGGAGTGAACCCAATTTATCCCTTATCTTGGGAGGCACCGCTGCCCGAATGGATGAATTAGTTTCGGCTTACAGTGCCTTTGCCCGTCAGGGAAGGGCATCTCCGCTGCGCTTTACACCACAACAGGAAATACGGGATCGGCAACTGTTCTCTGCCGGGGCGGCCTGGATTGTCAGAAGAATTATGGCGGGTGAAGGGCGTCCCCAGCCTGATGATGTTTTGCCCGGCCGTGTTCCGTTGGCATGGAAAACAGGTACCAGCTATGGCTATCGAGATGCCTGGGCAATCGGCCTGAATGCACGCTATACCATCGGTGTTTGGGTTGGCAGGCCAGACGGCACGCCTGTTATTGGTCAGTTTGGCTATGCCACGGCGATCCCCATCATGAATCAAATCAACGGATTATTAATGGAAAACTTGCGTTACAGCTCAATGCGCATTCCTAGTGATCCCCGACCTGCCAGTGTGACTCAGGCAACCATTTGCTGGCCGGGGGGAACTGTTTTGCCTCAGGACAGCCTGCCCCAAGGCAATAATAATTGTCGGCAGCGTCGTCTGAGCTGGATTTTGGACAATACGATCCCGCCGACCCTGTCCGCGGTGGAACAGGAAGGTATTTCAGGGATCAACGAACGAATTTGGTTGGATAAGCATGGCTTGCGTGTTGCCCCAGATTGCCCTGACGCCCATGCTGAAACCATCAGTTTGTGGCCAATCACATTGGAAGCGTGGTTACCTGCTCAGGAGCGTCGGGCAAATCGGCTTCCTCCGATTAATCCACAATGTCCGCCCATGAAAATGGATGAAGCCCCCTTATTGATTATTGGGGTTCGGGAAGGAGACGTGTTGAAACGTATCCAAGGGAAAAAGAATCTGGATTTGCGGCTCACAACACAAGGAGGCAGTGATAAGCAATGGTGGTTTTTGAATGGTGAACAAGTGGCTGTGACAGAAAACAACCAATTATGGAACAAGACGTTATCACAATCGGGTCAATACCAACTGAGTGTCTTGGATTTGAGTGGGCAAATCAGCGCAATCAATTTTGTGGTGAAGTGATTCACGGCTTTTATTCATGTTTTAGATTAAAAAATTATTGTTTTACGATAATCTCGATCTATAATTCGATCATGTTAAATAATGAGACAACAGCATAATGCCCTCTGAAAAACTGACCCGCATGACGACACTCAGCTTGATGATGTCCAAATTATCTTTGTTAATTATCATCCTTATGGTGACGATTAATATTTTTAGTTGGCTGGATCCCAAATTAATATTGGGAAGATATGGATTAGGTTTTTCTCTGACTGAGAGAATAGTGTCCAACTTTGATCGGGATACGTTGGCTGCATGGAAATTAACCGGAGGAATATTGATATCGACGATCCCATTATTATCGTTGGTTGGTAGTTTCTGGGCGTTTCATCGATTGTTTGGCAATTATCGAAAAGGGGATTATTTTTCCAAACCGACGGTAAAATATTTGGAATATGCAGGTTGGGGGATTATTTTATGGAGTATCCTGGACATTCTTTGTGAGCCTATATTAACCGGATGGTTAGCAATAGGCGCACCCGCCGGTAAACGCTTTATCTCATTAAGTTTAACGACGGGTCATTTTGTCGCTATTTTTATTTCAGTGTGCCTGACTATCATTTCACGCATTCTTTATCAGGCATGTGATATATACGATGAAAATCAGAGTATTGTATAAGGAAATACCAGGGCGAGAGCATGAAAGACTAATTTTTGAACGAATCGTGCAAATAAAATACTAATTCATACTTTAACAAGACCAGATTGAGTGATCTTTATTCTAATTGTGATTGCGTAGCATACATTTCAAGCTCAAAAAACGTTCACGCTCTCGCCCTGAAGGAAATACCGTGGCAATTCTTATCAATCTGGATGTGATTATGGCAAAGCGAAAAGTGAAATCTAAAGATTTAGCCCAAGCCATTGGTATTACTGAACAGAACCTTTCGCTGTTGAAAACCGGAAAAATTAAAGGTATTCGATTTTCTACCTTGAATGCTATTTGCCAATATTTGGATTGCCAGCCGGGGGATATATTGGAATTCAAAGACGATTAGAAAAAATACTTATATTTGTGATTAATTCAATGTAATTAAATAGGTTTTCTGCATGATGAATCGTCTTTATTCCCCGTTACACGCGGAGTAAGGACGTGATCGACAATTTTGAAATTTCATTGAGTGAGGAAAAAAATGAAAATTTTTTCATATACATTGCTGCTGGGCGTATTCTATATTCCTGTTTCGCTTGCTGATACATCAGCCACTGATCAGCGAAAAATCACAGAACAAGGTACTTCTCGTCAGGGAATATTGAGAGAATGCACCGATCTACTGCCGGCTGGGCATAAATATACTATCAGCATTATTGGTACGTCGGATAAAACAATCCCGGATACCAAAGAAAAATTCACAGGGAAATTTCAGGTTTCTGATGAAAGTAAACGGGATATCAGTCAGGAAAGGGCAGAAGAAGTTAAGCCTTTTATTCAGTGCGTAACCGAAAAGGTTTTATAATAACGGAGCGAAAATGTGATTTATGCTAAAAAATGATAATTTTCGCTAAGAAAGCTTTAATAAAATGTTATGTTTTTTGTAGGCAAGCCGAAACTCTCCCCCTATAATCAACGCCTATTTTTTATTCCTGTCAGAGGCAGGGTAGAGTTTCAGCGCCAAAGAGGTTACCTTAATGACAATTGAACGTACTTTTTCCATTATTAAACCCAATGCAGTGAAAAAAGATGTTATCGGTTCTATTTATGCCCGCTTTGAAAGCGCAGGGTTTAAAATTATTGCCGCTAAAATGCTGCATTTAACCCGCGAACAAGCGGAAGGTTTTTATGCTGAACACAAAGGCCGTCCCTTCTTTGATGGTCTGGTGGCGTTTATGACTTCTGGCCCAATTATGGTTCAAGTTCTGGAAGGTGAAAACGCCGTTCAACGCCACCGTGATCTGATGGGAGCCACTAATCCTGATAATGCGCTGGCCGGCACTCTGCGTGCAGACTATGCAGACAGCTTTACTGAAAATGCGGTTCACGGTTCAGACTCTGTTGAATCGGCAACGCGCGAAATTGCTTACTTTTTCAGTGACGAAGAAATCTTCCCGCGTTTCTAACGTTATTGGCAGTATCTATTTTTAAACAGCAATAAACACTCAGTAGCATATAAACAGTAAAGTTTGTACAATGATGCGCCCCACTGATTTGATTTAGTGGGGCGTTTATTATTTTATTTCAATGTTCATTTAAGATGGCCCGGTGGATTGAATTCGATCTGGTTGAAAAGAATGATTATTGAATTGGCAGTCACCGCATGAAAACTTAGTGCTGACATCAGATCAGCATAGAGCCGAAAGTGTAACAACGAGGCGATGTAACAATGTCCCAACTTAACGAAACCGTACCACCTTCAACCTCCGCCGTATCTGTCACGCCTGAAAAGAAAAACGGTAAAATCAATCTGCTCGACCTTAACCGTAAACAAATGCGTCAGTTCTTTATCGATATGGGAGAAAAACCGTTTCGTGCCGATCAGGTCATGAAATGGATTTACCATTATTGTTATGACGATTTTGAGCAGATGACCGATATCAACAAAGTGCTCAGGGCGAAATTGCAACAAGTTGCTGAAATCAGGGCGCCGGAAGTCGCAGAAGAGCAGCGATCTTCTGATGGCACGATCAAATGGGCGATAACGGTTGGTGATCAACAGGTTGAAACGGTTTATATCCCAGAAGATGATCGCGCGACACTGTGTGTTTCATCTCAGGTGGGATGTGCTTTAGAGTGTAAATTTTGTTCTACGGCTCAACAGGGTTTTAACCGTAACCTGCGAGTCTCGGAAATTATTGGTCAGGTCTGGCGTGCCGCCAAGATTATCGGTTCACTGAAATCCAGCGGCCGTCGCCCTATTACCAACGTGGTCATGATGGGAATGGGTGAGCCATTGCTCAATTTGAACCATGTCGTACCGGCAATGGAAATTATGATGGATGACTTCGGCTTTGGCCTGTCAAAACGTCGTGTGACCTTGTCAACTTCCGGTGTTGTTCCTGCCTTGGATAAACTGGGTGATATGATCGATGTCGCACTGGCAATTTCCTTGCACGCACCGACTGACGATATTCGTGATGAAATTGTGCCCATTAACCGCAAGTACAATATTGAAGAATTTCTGGCAGGCGTGCGCCGCTATCTGGCAAAATCCAACGCGAATCAGGGGCGTGTCACAGTGGAGTATGTGATGCTTGATCATGTCAATGACAGCGTTGAGCAGGCGCATCAATTGGCCGAATGCCTGAAAGACACCCCAAGTAAAATCAACCTGATTCCGTGGAACCCGTTCCCGGGGGCACCTTATGGGCGCAGCTCGAACAGCCGAATCGATCGTTTTTCTAAAGTATTGATGGGACATGGTTTTACCACCATCGTGCGGAAAACGAGGGGAGATGATATCGATGCTGCATGTGGCCAGCTTGCCGGTGAAGTGATTGATAGAACAAAACGGACATTGAAAAAACGTCTGGCAGGTGAACCTATTCAGGTAAAAACAGTCTAATTTTTTGTTTAATCTTGATTAATGGCTAAAAATTTGGCGATGTTTAACATATCCTTATAAATGAAAATGGTATGATACGGAAATCAATAATTTGGTCTATAGTTTGTCTTGGCCTGTTAACGGGGTGTGCAGAGCAGGCAACGCATCGCACCCATCAGGTTGTTGCCACCGAGACACGATTGCAGTTAGGGAAGGCTTATTTAGCGGAACGGAATTTACCGGCCGCTAAATATCATTTTCAAAAAATCTTGCTGGCGGAGCCTCGTCACCCAGAGGCACACCTTGGCATGGCACTGCATGAACAATATGCAGGTCGGCCAGAAACCGCCAGTCAGCATTATAGAATGGCTATGCAGTATGCGGTCAGAAGTGATACCGTAGTACACCACTACTCTATATTTCTTTGTGAACAAAAGCAGTATGAAAAAGCTGAACAATTGATCAAGGAAAATAAGGAAGGCAATACAAGTCATTATCACTGTGATCGATGATTTTCTGCGCTTGGCGCAGTTGTTAGGTGATTTCGCTACGCAAATTGAATGACATTTCTATTCATTTAATTTGCGTAAATTCTTTAACCCAGAACAGTACCAGTGTCCCTTGCTAATGAAGACTGAAATTTATCCAGAAGAAGCCAATCTGACAACCGGTCAGATTCTGCGTCAGGCTCGTGAAAAACATGAGCTTTCTCAGCAAACTGTGGCAGACCGCTTGTGTCTTAAACTGTCCACTGTTCGTGATATTGAAGAAGATAATATCTCGTCAAATATTTCTCCGACGTTTTTGCGTGGATATATTCGTGCCTATGCAAAATTGGTTCAAGTGCCTGAATCTGAAATCTTAAGCACCTTGGATAAACAGATCCCCTCCAAGGCGATAAAAACGTCTCCTATGCAAAGTTTTTCGGCGGGGAAAAAACGCAAGAAGCGTGATGGATGGTTAATGAAGATAACATGGGTTGTTATCATTATATTATTGGGAATGACAGTCCTGTGGTGGTGGCAGAACTATAAAGTACAACAAACAGAACTGTCTTCAATGGCCGCACAATCAACGTCCCCGCATGAGCAGGCAACCGGTTCTGATAACCTTGTGGCATCAAGCACTGGGGGGAATAATGTCTCTGCGCCTCTTAAAGGAAATCAATCCGTAGCGGCAGTTCAAGGTGATGCTTCCCTAGAGAAAACATCACCAGCCGCGAATGGCAGCGGAGTTAACAGCAATACGCTGGCATCTTCTTCCAGCGTGCCTGCATCTGCTGCCATACGCTCGACAGTCACTTCATCTACAACAATACCGTCTAAAACAATACCGCCTAAAACCGCACCTCTGTCTGTTAGTCAATCAGCCACAAGCGCAACAACAGAAAATATCAGCGCAGGGGCGAATAATGCCGTTGTGAGTCCGTCATCGACTGATGTAAACAGTGTCAGCGCTGCGGGCAACAATGAATTAGTGATGGATTTTAGCGGCGAATGCTGGGTGGCAGTCAAAGATGCCAAAGGGAAGTCATTGTTCAGTGGCATAAAAAAGAAAGGGGACAACCTGAGGCTTGCCGGCAACTTGCCTTACTCCGTGAATATTGGTGCACCTTCCGAAGTTAAGGTGCAGTTTCAGGGCAAACCAGTGGATCTGAGTTTCTTTGTGAAGAAAGGCATCAGCGCTAAACTGACACTGAAATAAACTTGTTAACTGTTTTGGCGGAATTATTCACTACAGCAATTATTCACCACAGCATGGTTGTAATTTTTATAAACAAAATACAGGGATGTAGGGGAGTAATGTAACAATGCATAATGAATCACCGATAAAAAGACGTCAATCTACACGTATTTATGTCGGTAATGTACCTGTCGGGGATGGCGCGCCAATTGCAGTGCAATCAATGACTAACACACGGACAACTGATGTTGGGGCGACAGTTAATCAAATTCGGGCACTGGAGCGTGTAGGGGTTGATATCGTTCGGGTTTCTGTTCCAACAATGGATGCGGCCGAAGCATTCAAATCCATCAAACAGCAGGTCAATGTTCCTCTTGTTGCCGATATTCATTTCGATTATCGCATTGCATTGAAAGTCGCAGAATATGGTGTTGACTGTCTGCGCATCAATCCCGGTAATATTGGTAACGAAGAGCGTATCCGTCAGGTTGTGGATTGTGCCCGCCACCATAACATTCCTATTCGCATTGGGGTCAATGGGGGTTCGCTGGAAAAAGATCTACAGGAAAAATATGGCGAACCCACACCAGAAGCGTTAGTGGAATCGGCGATGCGTCATGTGGATATTCTTGACCGCCTGAACTTTAACCAATTTAAGGTGAGCGTCAAGGCATCTGACGTTTTCCTGGCGGTGGGGGCATATCGTTTACTGGCGCAAAAAATTGATCAACCGCTGCACCTGGGGATTACTGAAGCCGGCGGAGCCCGTGCTGGTGCAGTGAAATCTTCAATTGGTCTTGGCATCTTATTGTCAGAAGGCATCGGCGATACGCTGCGCATCTCATTGGCTGCCGATCCGGTAGAAGAAGTTAAAGTCGGTTTTGATATTCTGAAAGCATTGCGTATTCGCTCAAGGGGGATTAATTTCATTGCCTGCCCAACATGTTCGCGTCAGGAATTTGACGTTATCGGTACAGTGAATGCGCTTGAGCAGCGTCTTGAAGACTTAATCACACCGATGGATGTTTCTATCATTGGCTGCGTCGTGAATGGCCCAGGAGAAGCTGAAGTTTCCACGCTTGGTGTAACGGGGGCGAAAACAAAAAGCGGCTTTTACGAAGATGGCCTTCGTCAAAGGGAGCGCCTTGACAATAACAACCTGATTGATCAACTTGAAGCGAAAATTCGGGCGAAGGCAGCTATCCTTGATGCCAATAACCGAATCAGCATCAATCAGCTTGATGAGTGATTTATCATCGACGGCATTGTATAAATATTAATAAGAGATAAAACGTGACAAAAAATATCCCAGCTATTCGTGGCATGAATGACTGCCTTCCTGTTGAAACCGCCATCTGGCAACGAGTTGAATCTACGATCAAGCGTGTGCTGTCGGGCTATGGCTTTAGCGAAATTCGGACGCCGATTGTAGAGCAGACCCCGTTATTCAAGCGGGCAATTGGGGAAGTCACTGATGTTGTCGAAAAAGAGATGTATACCTTTGATGATCGCAATGGTGAAAGTTTGACCCTGCGCCCGGAAAATACCGCGGGATGTGTCCGTGCCGGTATTCAGCATGGTTTGCTGTACAATCAGGAACAGCGCTTATGGTATATCGGGCCGATGTTCCGTTATGAGCGCCCACAAAAAGGCCGCTACCGTCAATTTCATCAGTTAGGGGCGGAAGTGTTTGGTCTGCAAGGGCCGGATATTGATGCTGAACTCATTTTAATGACAGCACGTTGGTGGCGTGAACTCGGCATTGCTGATCACGTAACACTTGAATTGAACTCCATTGGTTCACTAGAAGCCCGTGCCAATTACCGAGAAGCACTGGTGGCGTTCCTTGAACAACACCAAGATAAGTTGGACGAGGATTGCCTGCGTCGCATGTATACCAACCCGCTGCGGGTATTGGACTCTAAAAACCCGGACATTCAGCAACTCCTGAATGATGCCCCGGCGTTGTTTGATTATCTTGATGCTGAATCAAAAGCACACTTTGATGGGCTGTGTCAGATACTGGATAGCGCGGGTATCAAATACCGCATCAACCAACGTCTGGTTCGTGGTCTTGATTACTACAACCGTACTGTTTTTGAATGGGTAACATCGGCATTGGGTGCGCAGGGAACCATCTGTGCCGGTGGGCGTTATGATGGCTTGGTTGAACAATTGGGCGGTAAGGCAACACCGGCCGTGGGTTTTGCGATGGGCATGGAACGCATGGTCCTGTTAGTGCAGGAAGTCAATCCTGATTTTGTTGCTGATCTGACCGTTGCTGATGTTTATCTCTCTTCCTTTGGTGAAGGCAGCCAGCAAGCTGCATTGATATTGGCAGAAAAAATCCGTGATCAACTGCCTGAATTGCGTCTGATGACCAACCATGGCGGCGGTAACTTTAAGAAACAGTTGACGCGCGCGGATAAACACGGTGCCAAGGTGGCCTTGATCCTTGGGGAAGATGAAATTCAGGCCGGCAATATTACAGTGAAAGATTTACGAAACGGTGAACAAGAAACATTGCCACAACAAACAGTTGCAGCGCGTTTGAGCGAACTGTTAGGTTAAGGAGAGAGACTCTAGTGCAAGTCTATACCACTGAAAACGAACAAATTGACGCGATAAAGCGTTTTTTCTCTACCAACGGGAAATACCTTGCCGTTGGTCTAGTGCTCGGCATTGGTGCTTTGATTGGTTGGCGTTATTGGCAGACTCATCAGACAAACCAATTACATGATACGGCGGCAACATTTGAAGAGTTGAACAAATCATTGGCGCCGGGGTCGAAAGAAGGTGTTGCTGCGGTAGAAAAATTCGCGAATGAAACGAATAATGTCTACGGCGTCATGGCTGATCTGGAACTGGCAAAGCAGGCGGTTGCCCAAAATGATCTGGCTCAGGCAGAGAAAAATTTGCTGGCGGCATCCGGTAAAGCCAAAGATGAGAACATGCAGGCTCTCTCCAACCTTCGTCTGGCTCGCGTTCAATTAGCAGAAGATAAAATAGAGGCTGCATTGAAAACGCTGGCGCTGGTCAAAGGAAAAGGATGGCAGGTTATGGTTGAAGATATCCGTGGGGATATTCTGGCTAAAAAAGGGGATATCGCGGGTGCACGTGCAGCCTATTCCACAGGGCTTGGGCTTGATGGCCCGCAGGTAATGAAAAATTTCATGAAAATTAAACTTAATAATTTATCCAACTAAGGGAGCCAACTTCATAATGCAACTGCGAAAAACACTCTTGGTTGGGCTGGTTGCTTCTGTTCTGCTGGCGGGTTGTTCAAGTGAACAGGATACGGTAACAATGTCACCGTTACCGAAGGTTGAAAATCAATTCAAACCGCATATTGTTTGGGATAAATCTGTTGGGAATGGTACTGGGCAATATTACTCCCATTTATCACCGACTTGGCAAGGTTCAACAGTTTATGTTGCTGACCGTCAGGGTGTGATTAAAGCATTTGATATCGACAGCGGCAAAGAGGTATGGTCAACGGATCTGTCAGAAAAAGCCGGTTTGCTGTCATCCCGCTTGCCAGCACTGCTTTCTGGTGGTTTGACGGTATCTGGTGAGCGCCTGTATGTCGGAACAGAAAAAGCAAAAGTTATCGCACTGGATACAGCGAACGGTAAAGTTGCATGGGAAGCAACCGTTGCTGGCGAAGCATTGTCCCGCCCGGTAGTGAGTGATGGTCTTGTCTTGATCCACACGGGCAATGGGATGTTGCAGGCATTAAACGAAACTGATGGTAGTGTGGCCTGGTCGATTAACATGGATACACCGGCTTTATCTGTTCGTGGTGAATCCGCGCCTACCGTGGCCTATGGTGCCGCCATTGTCGGTGGTGATAATGGTCGAATCAGTGCTGTTCTGCTGTCACAGGGGCAACTGATTTGGCAGCAGCGTATTTCGCAGGTAACCGGTTCTACCGAAATAGATCGCCTGAATGATATCGATATGACACCGGTCGTTTCTGACAATGTTATTTACGCTATTGCCTATAACGGTAATTTAGTGGCAATGGATATGCGTTCAGGCCAGATCATCTGGAAACGTGATCTCGGGTCGGTGAATGATATGGTGGTCACTGACAGCAATATTTTCATTGTTGATCAAGATGACCATATTTTATCCCTGCGCAAGAGTGATGGTGTGACATTATGGTCGCAAAATAATCTCTCACACCGTAACCTGACCGCCCCGGAAATGTATAATGGTTATCTGGTTGTTGGTGATGCTGAAGGTTACCTGCATTGGTTGAATATGGCTGATGGCAAATTTGTGGCACAGCATAAGGTTGATGGTTCCGGCCTGCTGAGTCGTCCGGTTGTTGCCAGCGATAAATTGATGGTACAAGCGAAAGACGGGACCGTTTACCTGTATACTCGCTAATACCAGAACGTGTTTTAACGTTGTATGTAATCACACACATGTCATAACACAAAATTATACGGCTCCTGGAGTAACAGGGGCCGTTTCGTCTTTTTAGTATCAAATTTAGTTATGAGGCATCAAACAAATGATACCTGTCGTTGCGCTGGTTGGGCGCCCCAATGTTGGAAAATCCACCTTATTTAACCGATTAACCCGAACCAGAGATGCACTGGTAGCGGATTTCCCTGGCTTAACCCGTGATCGTAAGTATGGACGGGCAGAGGTTGAAGGGCAGGAATTCATCATCATTGATACGGGAGGTATCGATGGTACGGAAGAGGGCGTAGAAACGCATATGGCTACGCAATCTCTTATGGCCATAGAAGAGGCTGATATTGTCCTATTTATGGTTGACGCCAGATCGGGGCTGATGCCTGCTGACCATGCGATTGCCAAGCACCTGCGTAGCCGTGAAAAAGCCACTTTTTTGGTGGCAAATAAAACCGATGGTATTGATATTGATACTTCGGTAGCTGAATTTTATTCACTGGGCCTGGGGGATATTTATTCCATCGCTGCTTCTCACGGTCGTGGTGTGACACAACTGATTGAACGTGTGTTGTTGCCGTTTTCTGATAAAGAAGAAACGGAAGAAGTCGAATTAACCGAAGAAGAGGCTAACGCGGCTTATTGGGCAGAAATGGAACAGGCCGAATTGGAAGCGGCTGAACAAGAAGAGGAGGAGGAAGCATTTGATCCTACCACCTTGCCTCTGAAACTTGCGATTGTTGGCCGCCCTAATGTGGGTAAGTCCACATTAACCAACCGCATTCTGGGTGAAGAGCGTGTTGTCGTTTATGATATGCCGGGCACAACCCGCGACAGCATCTATATTCCCATGGAGCGTGATGGCCGCGAATATATTTTGATTGATACCGCGGGTGTTCGTAAGCGTGGTAAAGTCACTGAAACTGTTGAAAAATTCTCCGTGATTAAAACGCTTCAGGCGATTGAAGATGCCAATGTTGTATTGTTGGTAGTGGATGCCCGTGAAGGCATTTCTGATCAAGATCTCTCTCTGCTTGGCTTTATTCTTAACAGTGGTCGTTCTCTGGTTATCGCCGTCAATAAATGGGATGGAATGAGTCAGGAAGATAAAGATCACGTCAAAGATATGCTTGATCTGCGTTTGGGTTTTGTTGATTTTGCCCGTGTTCATTTTATTTCTGCGCTACATGGTAGTGGTGTCGGCAATTTATTTGAGTCGATTCTGGAAGCCTATGAAAGTGCAACCCGTCGCGTCAGCACTTCCTTATTGACCCGTATCATGAACATGGCAGAAGATGATCATCAGCCACCGATGATCCGGGGTCGCAGGGTGAAAATGAAATATGCCCATGCGGGTGGCCATAACCCACCTATCGTAGTTATCCACGGTAATCAGGTGACAGACTTACCGGATTCCTATAAGCGTTATTTGATGAATTATTTCCGTCGTTCTTTGAAGGTGATGGGTACACCTATCCGCATCCAATTTAAAGAAGGAACGAACCCTTATGCAGGTAAGAAAAATACATTAACCGCCACTCAGCTCCGTAAACGTAAGCGTTTAATGGAACATATGAAAAAGCGTTAATTTTTTTAAAGAATGCGGATGTAAATAAAGGGCTTTTTAGCCCTTTATTATTTTAAATAATGGTTTAGTGATTTCTTAGTTGTTTCTATTTATACAGAGTAATTTAACCAGCCTGAACCATAATAAATAGAAATAATTTCGCAAATTTTTTGATCCCAGCAATAACTTTATTATCAATGTCGTAATTGTATGCTTGATTTTATAATTCAGATGCTTTTCTTGTTGATTATATTAAAAAATAGGTAAACCAGCGAGTAGTGTGATGCCTGATTAAGTTTTTTAGCACCGATTACTCCTTTCGTTTTCTTGATATTGTTTTTTTAAATCACCTTTCTTAAAACCATTTTTCTTAAAACAGGTTTTCCTAAAGTAAGGATTACTTAAAATAAGGTTTCCCTAGAACAGGGTTTATTTAAAAGAAAGTTTCCAAAAAAATTATTTTCCAGATAAAGGATAGCTACCTTCCGGCGTAGAAAGTTTTTTATTTTTATATAATAAAGGGTCGTCTTCAGAACTTAAGGAATTTTCTTTGATTGATTGCTTAATTAATTTATTTACATGATCTAATGTGTTTAAAACATACTCTTTATCATGTTCATCACAGGTTTCTGCAATATACTCCAATAAATAGGGGGGGATGATATTTTTTTTTCTTACTTTATGGTTATTCATGGTAACGCCCTGTATTGTCTGCTGCCGTGTTGGTGTATATTTGGTCTACTGCAAATAGTAGCTAAACTAACCCTATTAGTCACTACTAAAAATGTAAATTTTTTATGGTATACCCGATAAACTTGAAGTTGCCGCTTGTAAGATAACAGCAGCTTATTATCTCCCAGCGGCGGGGGGGAGATAATAAATTCATCTTGAAATACGTCGAGTATAAGTAGGCTGGAGTAAAATGATTAATTTGATGAAATCGAAGGTAGGGAAAAATAATTAAGACCGTCCCTGGTCTTTAATGATGAGATAGCTATGACTGCTGTCAAAGCAGAGTTCCGACTTGTTTCCATGAATGGGTCACAATTTCTGAAATTTTCTTACCAAATAATATGTTAGCATTGTCAACGGTGAGTTGTGCAAAATCATTAAAACTGGCTTTATGGGATAACCGCTTATCCAATAATGTGTTGTACCAAATTTTTCCGGCTTGATCCCATGAATATCCACCTAATTCTATTGCCAATAAATAGAATGCTTTATTGGGAATACCAGAATATGTATGGACACCGCCGTTATCATCTCTGACGGATAAATCTTGATATTGATCCATATGACCGACTTGATTATCTTTTGGGTTTGCCGTTCCGGGGTTTTTGAATGAGCGTAAGGCAATATTAGGAACATTATCTGGATTCAATGCCGGGCCAAATAGCCCTTGGCCTATCAACCAATCAGATTCGCTGGACTTTTGGTTATTCGCGTATTGCTTCACCATTATGCCGAATACATCTGAGATAGATTCGTTTAATGCCCCTGATTGGTAGGCATAATCAAGGTTTGCTTCACTTTCAGTCACTCCATGAGTGAGTTCATGCGCAGTTATATCAATGCAGGATGTGAAACGATTAAAATAAGGGGCATAGCCATCACCGAAAATCATTTGATTGTTATCCCAAAATGCATTCATATAATTTTTTTGATAATGCACAGTAGCAACTAATTTAAGACCTTGGTTATCAATCGAATGACGGCCAAAAATATTTTTGTAAAATTCATATGTCTTACCAAGATAATTATAGGCTTCAGTGGCTGCGATATCATCGATCACAGTGATACCTTCCCTTAAAATTAATTTTTTTCCTGGATATTGGTCATGATATTCAGCATTATAAATCGTCCGATTTAATTTATTATCAGAACCAGGCTGATACCGATGAATTGAAATCCCCATTTCAGCAGGGCTATTCATTAGATTGTAAACATGATCTAATGTTTTTAATATGTAAGCTTTATCGGTTTGGCCACAAATTTTAATAACATATTCTAATAAAGAGGGTGGAATAATACCGGATTTGTTTAATTTATCTTTATGGTTTTGCATAATAATACCCCACTTTTTAAGTGCTATGCATATTTTTATTTCTAGGATCCTTAATTAATTATTAGTCTAAATAGTAGTATTTTCTACTCATGGAAGGTGTTTTTGTTGCACTCTGATATATTAACTTATAAATATAATAAAGGGCTATCATTAACCCATTATTATTTATTTAAGGATTATCTGAATGTTACTCTTCAAATGTGAATTGATATTTTATTAATATTAATCCAATTATTTTCCAGGAAGTAGAACACCAACGTCTTTCCAACCGTGACTAACAATGTCTGACGTTTGCTTGTTGAATAACTTCTCAGCATTATCAATCGTCAGTTTGGCGAAATCCTCAAAATCGGCATCTGAAGACAGACGTTTATCCAGCAATGTTTCATACCAGATTTTTCCGGCTTTTTCCCAGGCATAGCCTCCCAACGCCATTGCCACTAAATAAAATGCTCTGTTAGGAATACCTGAGTATATATGAACGCCTCCATTATCAACGAAGAAGGGAAGATCTTCATATTGATCCATATGACCGATTTGTTTATCTCCGGAAAATGCTTTCCCGGGGTTAATAAAGGAACGTAGAGCAATCTCAGGTTTATTCTCTGGATTAAATTTTGGTCCTAGTAAACCTTGGCCTAATAACCAATTGGATTCATCGACTTTTTGGTCATTAACATACTGTTTTACCATAATGCCAAATACATCTGAGATGGATTCATTAAGTGCACCAGATTGGTAGATATAATCCAGCCCTGCTTCGCTTTCGATAACACCATGGGTCAACTCATGAGCGATAATATCAACGGCAGAGGTGAAGCGATTGAAATATTTTCCATCACCATCACCAAATACCATTTGTTTTCTGGTCCAGAAGGCATTCAGATAATTTTCGCCATAATGTACTGTCGCAACTAATTTTATTCCTTTATTATCAAGGGAATTACGGCCGAATACTTTTTTATAGAATTCATGAGTCTTACCAATATACTCATAAGCCTCATTAACAGAACTATCTGAACTCTCAGGCATACCTTCACTGCGAGATAATTCTTCCCCAGGGAAATTATCTTTATTTTTGGCATCATAGATAGTGCGATGCAGTTTATCATTCTCCTTTGTTGTTATTTCCTGTTGAAAAGTCATTTCTTCAGCAGGCGCATTCATCAATTGATAAACATGACCTAATGTCTTTAAGACATATTGGTTAGTGTAGGTATCACAATCATCAGAGATATGCTCCAGAACAAATGGAGGAATTAAGCTGTATATGTTGGTTTGATTATTGTTCATAATAATACCCTGTATTGTTGTTAGATGTTGTATTCGTTTTTTGGGCCCGGATTGAATACTAGCTGTAATTAATAGACGAGTCATTAGTGTAAGTATTGACTTTTTATGGCAGGGTATTGCTAATGAAAAATAATAAATATTTTTATCAGTATTATGATAGATAACATTTAAAAATGGCCGTTCACTTCCTTACTCCTCGCAGTGCGAGGAGTAAGGAATGCTCATACCCAATCTTTTTTTATCAGAAATGAAGTATATAATTTGGATTCAGGAGAATCAGCTTCTGGAGAATAGCCATATTCCCAACGTACCAATGGAGGCATGGACATTAATATTGATTCAGTTCTTCCACCGCTTTGCAGGCCGAAGAGCGTTCCCCTGTCCCAAACAAGATTGAATTCAACATAGCGGCTTCGGCGATATAATTGGAACTGTCTTTCACGATCGCCCCAAGCGATATCTTTTCTTCGCTCGACAATAGGTAAATAGGCCGATAAAAATCCATTTCCGACCGCTTGTGTAAAAGTCAAGCAGGTAGCAAAATCAAGGCTATTTAAGTCGTCATAAAATAAACCACCAATACCGCGCGGTTCATTCCGGTGTTTAATAAAAAAGTAATCATCACACCATTTTTTATATTTGGGATAAATATCATCACCAAATGGCTGACATAAATTTTTGGCAACAGTATGCCAATGAATCGCATCTTCTTCGAAACCATAATAAGGCGTGAGATCAAAACCCCCGCCAAACCACCAGACAGGAGGCTCGCCCTCTTTTTCAGCAATAAAGAAACGCACATTGGCATGGCTGGTTGGAACATAGGGATTCAGTGGATGAATGACCAGAGAAACCCCCATGGCCTGATAACTGCGACCCACTAATTCTGGACGATGAGCCGTGGCTGACGCTGGCATTGAAGTCCCGGCGATATGTGAGAAGTTTACGCCGGCTTGCTCAAAAACCTTGCCTCCGGTCAACACACGGCTGCGCCCGCCGCCACCTTCTTCTCGTTGCCAGGCGTCCTCCATGAAGGTTGATTGACCATCAAGTTGTTCCAGTTGCTTGCAGAGGTGATCCTGTAGTGAGAGGAAAAAGTTTTTAACTTGATATATATTAGGTATATTCATAATTAAAGTATAACCATTTGATATTATTTAAATAACTCTTATTTATAGCGAGATTGAATTTTGTTTGTTTATACATTGAACGCTGAACAAACCTATAAACAAAACATAAGATAAGAACAATGTGGAAGAAAAGAAAGAAGTAAGAGTGAATTTGTGATCAACAAAACGAGATCAGTACGTTGAGCGTTCCGACCTTACGAGAAAGGTTGTGACGAATTTCGTCGGGAGTTTTATTGAATGATTATGGTGACGGCTAACCCATTGTGTCACCTCATCAAAGCCAATAACACAGCGAGTAATTAGACGAGGTGACTATTTCACTGATGTTTTCCGGTATTAGAATAATTATTTTGCTGATTTATCTCGAACTTTGCGTTCAATAAGATTACCGTTCATATCAAAATAACGGCTGTAATACTAGGTTTTACTCAGGTTATTGCAGGGCCGATAGCCGTTTTTTCATCCGTGTTTGCAAACTCGGTTAAAGCGTCTGTTTCAATTCACTTAATTCAATTAATGGATAGCAAAAGCTTTTTTCATATCATAATCAACCTCATCTGTCAGAATACGCCAGATAATTCGGGTCAGCTTGTTAGCTAAAGCAACGATGACTTTCATGGGGCCACATCGGGTAATCCGTGTTCTTAGCCACTCGCCTAAAGGATCATCCCGTTTTTGCACGCCCGAACTGTGTTGCCGGGGAACCAAACCACACCAGGCTGATAACTGCCGGCCATGAGTAAATTGGGATGCGTTGACGTCACTCACGAAAGCCGCCGCAATCAGGGGACCAACACCGGGAATAGTCAGCAAGTGCCCATACCCTGCTTGCTGACGGGAAAGTGCCGTAATTTCGTTATCCATTTCATGAATGCTGACGTTCAAATTCTGCAGATCTTCCCACAGCGTATGCAATAAACGACGCAGCACACAAGACGGAGCATTATCACCTTCTTTCAGAATATCAGGGAGGTGCTGTTGGAGTTTCTGAATTCCCACAGGCACAATTATTCCCTGCTCAGCGAGAAAGGCCCTGATTTGATTAGCAAGAGCAGTACGCTGTTCCACCATGAGCTGACGGGCACGGCGCAGTGCTTTGATATCTTGCTGTTCTACGGTTTTGATGGGAACAAAATGGAGACCGGGCCGGCAGGCCGTTTCACAGATAGCCAACGCATCATTGGCATCGTTTTTTTGATGATGGCTGAAAGCTTTTACATGCTGGGTGGGAACAATTCGGACATGATAGCCCATAGACTGCAACGTCCGTCCCCAATAATGAGAAGTGGCATAGGCTTCCATAGCGATGAGGGTTTCAGGTGGAAAAGCCCGTATGGTATCAAGAAATTTCTGTCGTGAAATTTTTCGGTTCGAAGCAACAGAACCGTCTTCCATCCAGACACAAACTTGAAAGACATTTTTAGCGAGGTCAATACCCACCACTTTGATCGTATTCATGAGATGTTCTCCCGAAATTCAGTGCATCGGATAAAAGATGGATAAAAGATGGCACTATTTTCCATTGAAAAAGGGGGCGTCCATCACATCATCCCATGCTGGTTTTCCCTCGTTTTGCTATCCCTTCAAACACTTTATGACGGGGGAATACGGATGTTGTGACACACTCGTAAGTACGTGGAATCAATACGAGGATTTTCTTTTTAATTTAGTCAGATAACTGCACAATGGAACCCAAACGGAAGGGCCGATACGGATAAAACTCAGCAAGGTGGGAAACGCGTTATGATGATATTTCCACATATTTTCCAGATAAAAATTTTTAAAATCATGGTAATGCGACATGTGAAAGAGGATCAAAATGGTCATGATCTCACTGGGATACATGTGGCCTTGTCTGCGGTGCAGACGATACCCCTTGTCGAGACAAAATTGCGTCCATTGAGGAATAAAGAAATGGCAAAAGTCATCGACATCGCAGAAAATTTCAACTAAGTTGTTCATGGCCTGTTCCTCCCCTGAGCTGTTTCGGCGTGCACCAAAACATTGCTCCTGAAACAGGCTTCCCGTCAATTTCTTATCCAGAATTCGGATTAATCAGTATATTTGGCTCTATCTCGAATCTCTTTGATGCTCATACCAAACACATCACGATGATTCGCGCACATCCAGCAAGAACATAAGCAAGGTGTCCGATAACATATACCTATTGATGTTTTATTGGGCTGACCACCTGCATTATGATACTTGCTGCGTTTTGCCTTTAAGCGTTGCATATGATGCCGCCTAACCGCGAGGTTTCTCTCTTTCATCAATGAACTCATCTAATTGTTGCGCGACTGCACAGATGCACAGCCGCTTAATCGTGAGTTCGGAATAGGTTACTTTTCTCATAATAAATATTAAGTAGTAGTGATTCATGGTTATGAACCATCGTTAGTGATCGTACCTTCCAACAAGTCATTCCGGTAATTAGATAAAACCTTTAGTGCAAAGGCTGTGTTGTCGCCATCAGCTTCTCCGATAGTTGCCAATATTGTTAGTTTCACTAACTCAAATGACGCGTTGAGTTCAAAGCCATTAAGTATCAGGAATATACCGGTTGCCTGAAAAGCCGTTTGCTTATTTGCATCATTAAAAGTATATGCTTTAGCTATTGCTATCAAATACATAGCTGTAAATTTGAAAACATCTTCACTTCCTTCGTGATCTTTCAATGTCTGGACACGAAATAAAGCCCCTTCAAGCTTATTGATATCAGGTTTACCGCTATTGGGGAGAGTTGACTTCTGTATATCAATAACTTTTTCCGTTGAAAGAGATTGAATATCCATTACTTATCTTCCGTCGCTTTAATAATATCGGCATATTTAGTCTGTGTATGCAGCAAGGCTTTTCTAAATGCCTCAGAACGAGCTTCAGTAGAGCCAGTCAATATTATAGTAGATTGACGTTTTGAATTATAAAACTGTTTCGTTACTTTTTGGGTATCGTCAACTTTTTCCATATACAGCCCATCCTGATGTTAATGCCATTTGCCCCAACATCAGCACTGATTGATTATAAAACAGACGAAATTAACGCCATCCGTGGCTTGGGATTAGGCACTGAATCTATAGTCTTCCAATGCTTTCATCACATAGGCTTCATAGCGTCTTTACTTATCAACATAAATCCAGCTCGTTGAGTTATTTCCATGAAATTATTTATGATTGCTACGTGGTAAGTTGAAAAAAATCGTCCACAGATATTTTCTATTCGGAAGAAGATGACATAGTGGCGGCTTAAACAAAACTCAGGTTAAATTAACAAATGGCAATAAGATTAAATAACTATTTTTTAATGATTTTATAGACATACAATCCAATAAATTTTATAAAAACAAAGTATTATACCAATAAACACAGGATGAATCATATTTTTGAATTAAAATCATTGAAATTGATTTTTTTTGATCAACCCTATTTTATCTAAAACATTTCGAAACCGTAAAGAGTTGAGATAATGTGTTTAAATAACAATGAAAATCAAATAATTAAAGTAGCCTAATACCTTAGGATGTCTACTGAACATCAGCAATACTCATTGCACAATCAAGCTACGTTTATCAAAAGCTATGCTGATAAGCATAATATGATGATAACCCACACCTACGATGATGCAGGAAAAAGTGGCGTGACTATCTCAGGGCGTCATGCTCTTCAACAGCTTTTAAATGATGTCATTTATCACAACATAGAGATTCAAGCT
>NZ_JAQRFK010000001.1 GCF_028598745.1 Xenorhabdus sp. IM139775 | reverse complement strand
ATAAAGACGTTAACAGTTTTAAGGTTTTTGCCGAAGAGGCAAAAAAAAGGCGTTTACCAGCGGATATGACAGTAAGTGGGCATGGTGCAAATTGGTGGTACGATTCATTATCCATTGATAACCAAAGAATGATCCAATCCAGTAAGATACCGCTATTGGTTATACAGTGCATGAGTGATAATAATGTTGATGCGGCCGGAGCACGAAAAATGATAACAGCACTTAATAACCCAATGGTTTCTTTTAAGACTTATGATGGATTAGATCATTTTTTCAAGGACAGTGACGGGAACTATCAGGCTGCAACAATAATTAAAGACATTAAAAGTTGGTATCAGTCACAAATCAAAGTCACTGCTGCCAGCCGTCCTTAAAAGTGCCATGTTCCATAATCATTCGTTATCATAGTGAGAATATCCAACATTTATTCCCCAAAATAAGGTGATGCCTGACTCTTGCATCACCTTATTTTGATTGAACAGGTTTAGTTTTCGCAGAGTAACCCCTTATCCATAACGCAATAACGACCAGAATAATAAAAAAAACGGGTACAGAGAGAGTCAGTTCCTTAAAAATAAACCTGCCCATATTTATTCCTGATACTTCCAAGGATAAAAATAAGGCTACAGGGCATGTCAAAAGACCTGAGATAAAGCCAATAACAATCAGATGATAAAATTTTCTTTTGTTCGCTTTTTGAATAATCGGATCTAATTTTTGCTGATATTGCCGGTATTTCATTATCAGGTACAAGAATCCCAACAATGAACTGAAATGCTGTAGAATTTTATATATCCCTATTCCCTGCCCGTGGGTAATGGAATGAAAAACGCGGGACTGTAATAGCGGCATTTGCTTGACAAAGAAACCCGTATCGTGAGTGAAGGCATCCCAGCCGATATGGGTCATGGCCCCTATAAATAACGACAGTACAAAAATGGCTCTGTCCTTATGGCTCTGTTTTTCATAACGCGCAAAGGATATTGGGGTAAGGACGGATAAAGGCGATGACAATAGATGTACAATCAAAAATATCAATAGACATAAAGGTAATGCGGTATAAAACCATCCGGGTAAGTGATGCGCGGTCGTCGCAATATCATATGACCCAACAGAGTAAAAGAAATCAGGAGACAAACTGCCGGTAATGAGCGCAGGTAAGTTCAACAACCGCCCTCCCGGAAGATCCTTCAAAGGAAAAACGGCGGCGGGATGTGAAAATGTCCATGGCATGGCGAAAAATCCTGAAACCAATAATGTTAATGTCTGCCAGAGGAAGTATACCTTGTTATCCTACTTGTTTATCCAGATAGCAAGAAGCAATTAACTGACACGTTTAACTTCTCCTACCAGAAAAATGTAGGAAAGTGCGCCAATCAGCGCAACAACTGAGATATAAACCAACGCGGGAGCGAAGCCGTAGCTCTGGGCTAAATAGCCGACAACCAGCGGGACGGTGATCCCGCCTAACCCACCAATGAAGTTGAATATCCCACCGGTAAGCCCGATTAAATGTATGGGTGCCAAAGAAGAAACAAGTGACCATGTAATAGAGGCAAAACCATTACCAAAAAATGCCAGCGCCATTAACAGCATAATTAACATGGGGTCATTCGTATAATTGGCTCCCACGATACAGATAGTGATAAGTAAACCACAAATAATCGGTGTTTTGCGCGCCACTCCCAGAGAGTAGCCTTTCTTAACCAGTTTATCCGCAATCCAGCCTGATAAAAGCACCCCAGCAAACGCGGCCAGAAAAGGTACGGTGGTCATAAATCCCGCCTTAAGTGCGGTGATCCCTTTTTCCTCGATCAGATAGTTCGGAAACCAAGTTAAAAAGAACCACAATGTTGACGCGATGGCGAATTGACCAAGGTAAACCCCCAGCAATTTACGATTAAACACTAATTTCCAGTCTTCCTTCGTCAGAGATAGCCGATCTTTTTGCCCTGTGGATATCTCACCATCCACCAAACCGCCGCCACTACGGATATAGTCAAGCTCTAGCGGATTGACGCCTTTACTCTTACGTGGGGATTGATACACCTTAATCCAGATAAATGACCAGATCATTCCGATCCCCCCAGTAATAATAAATACCCAGTGCCAGCTTAATGTTTCCTCAATCCAAATGAGCACCGGGGTCAGGAAAGCCAGCCCCACAAACTGACCGGATGTATAGAACCCTACCGCCGAAGCACGCTCTTGTTCAGGAAACCAACTGGTCACCATCCGGTTATTCGCCGGAAATGTTGGTGTTTCAAAAATACCGGTCATTGCCCGCAAACCCACCAATGATAATAGTCCGGTAGCAAACCCTTGCAACATGGTTGCCACTGACCAACCCAGAATGGCGATAAAGTAAGTCACTCTCGTGCCAATACGGTCAAGAAACCAGCCGCCGGGAATTTGACAGAGGGTGTATGACCAGGCAAAAGCAGAGAAAATGTATCCCATCTTGGTTCTACTGATACCAAATTCTTCCTGAATATAGGCTGATGCAACGGAGAGGTTCGCCCTATCGATATAGCAGATAACGACGGTCACAAAGATCATCACCAAGATCAAGTAACGACGGCGTGTAGGCTTTTCTTTCATGACAGAAATCTCCATTGAGTACCGAATTACCACTCAGCGACGGAACCATCCGCATGACGCCACAGCGGATTACGCCAGTCAGCGACATTCTGGCTACGGAAAATGACGTGTTCCTCATCAATTTCAACTCCTAATCCTGCTTTTGCCGGAGGAGAGAAGTTGCCACCCGTCATATCGAAGTCATTTTTATTTTTAACAAAATCTAAGAGTTCTGCACCTTGGTTATAATGGATCCCCATACTCTGTTCCTGAAAAATCGCATTGCGGGAAACAAAATCGACGTGAAGGCAAGCAGCCAGTGCAATCGGCCCAAGCGGACAGTGTGGTGCCAGCCCTACATCATAGGCTTCGGCCATGGCTGCTATCTTGTAGCACTCAGTAATCCCCCCGGCATGAGAGAGATCCGGTTGCAGAATAGACACCCCCCCAGCCTCCAGAACGCGCTTGAATTCAAAGCGAGAAAACATACGTTCTCCCGCAGCAATCGGAATGTGCGTTTGGGCAGCAAGGCGAGGATAATATTCGGCTTGCTCGGCCAGAACAGGCTCCTCAATAAAAAGCGGCCGGTATGGCTCAAGTTCATGTATCAGCACCTTAGCCATCGGTGCACTCACACGCCCATGAAAATCAAGCCCGAATTCAATCTGATTGCCAAACGTTTCCCGGATCTGTGCCACTATATTGACAGCGGCATCCACTTTCTGGGCATTGTCTATAATGCTCAGTTCCTCGCAACCGTTTAGCTTGAAAGTATCGAAACCTATTTTGCGCAAACTTTCTATTCCGGCAATCATATCTGCCGGACGATCTCCTCCCACCCAACTGTAGGCTTTGATTTTGTCCCGCACCAAGCCCCCGAGCAATTGCCAGACAGGCGCATTTAAAACTTTACCTTTGATATCCCAAAGTGCCTGATCAATGCCGGCAATCGCACTCATCAGGATCGGCCCCCCGCGATAGAATCCCCCTCGATACATCATCTGCCACAAGTCATTGATTCTGGCCGGGTCCTGACCAATAAGAGATTCACCTAACTCATGAACGGCCGTTTCAACGGTGCGGGCTTTGCCTTCAATCACGGGTTCCCCCCAACCAACAATTCCTTCATCGGTTTCCATTTTCAAGAACAGCCAACGCGGCGGCAAACGATAGGTCGTGAGTTTGGTGATCCTCATTGCATTGCCTCCCTGTACGCCTGAATAAACGCAGCGGCTTTTTCTTGAGTACGGCTGACAGGTTGCCCCGCGCGATACAAATCACTCCCCAACCCCGCGCCTAAACAACCGGCGGTTAACCAAACAGGCAAATTTTCCGGTGTCACACCGCCCACCGCGAAGACGGGGATCTCCGTGGGTAATACGGCTTTGAGTGCTTTGATATAATCTGGGCCAAATGCGGCAGATGGAAAGATTTTCAATGATTGCGCACCGGCATCGAGTGCTGCAAAGGCTTCTGTGGCCGTCGCGCAACCCGCACAAACGGTCATGCCGTGCTCCACCGCCCGGCGGATCACGGCAGGGTGCGTATTGGGTGTCACAACCAGTTTGCAACCCATCAGTGCAAGTTGCTCAACCTGCTTTGGTGTGAGCACCGTGCCGGCCCCAATCAGCGCCCTGTCACCATACGTTCTGACCATTGCGGAAAGACTGTTTTCCCAATCAGGGGAATTCAGGGGAATTTCGATGGCATCAAATCCCGCTTCAAGCAAGGCCTCAATATGGGGAGCAACCTCTGCTGGCGTGATACCACGCAAAATTGCAATGAGGGGAAGATTAGTTTGCCAGTGCATGGGCAATACTCCTTATACCTGCGAGAAAGGCCGTATCACCTTCAACTTGCTGCGTCGATAATTGGAGATGATTAAAGGCTGCCTGATAACGCGTTGCCAACGTAGGATTGCCCACAATAGTAATAGGCTGAGTAATCGGCTGTTTTGTGTCGCTGACGATCTGTTTTGTCATGATGGCGATTTCATGGCCAATCAGTAATCCAGACAAGAATTCACTGATAAACCCGGCAGGCAAGGCTTTTAAGACATGAGCCGCCCGGACTTCAAAAAGTTGTGGTAACAGTGCCGGGTTTTCAATACCGCGCAATAGCCCCGCACTAAAAATATCCGTATTGGTTTGCTGTTCAGGCAAGCCAACCCCCACCAGAGAGTGCTGCAACAGGATATGATGCAGCTCACCGGTCATGACGGTACGAAAATCCAGAATGGTTGAGCTGTCTGTCGTTACCCACTTGCAATGCGTCCCCGGCATCACATACAAAGAGGAGGGAGCCAAGTGGCAGGCACCGAGAAGCTGTGTTTCCTCTCCCCTCATGACATTAATATTGTTTTCGCGTTCAATACTCAGGCCAGGAACAATCCAGACCTGTTCAGCAACCGGCATTAATTGTTGGCCAATGGCTGTCAAGGCAACAGGACACGGCAAATAAGGCGCAATTTTCCAGCCAGCATTACTGCCTATCATGCCTGCCATGATGACTGGCGTGTTAACGTCACGCCAACCTGCGGTGATTTCCGCCAACACCGCCAGCGGTGAAGCCCCCTTCAATTTTGTAATACCGGCTTCTGACTGACGTTTATCCAGACAGGACTTATTGTCGAAAAGCCAGGCACGCAAATTGGTGGAGCCCCAGTCTATCGCGATGTAGCGGAGTGTCATGTTATTTCCTTACTTCGTCGGTTGAGCTATCAATCACATGCAAGACAGCGTGTTCAGCCGCATCTGCACCTTGGCGACGAATGACCTCAAACAAAGCGTTATGTTGTTGAGGTTTTATGGCCTGTATTGGGTTTATCCACAGGGGTTATTAAGGAAAGTGGCTTAGTTCACCGTATATTGTTTATTTTCTATGCTGAATAACAATATTGAATAACAATGCTGAATAACGAAATTGCAATGACTGTATCCTGATTTAATCACTTTGAACTACGACGTTGATCACAAAAATATTGATCACAAAAACATCAATCACAAAAAATACCATTCAGAACGAAACCATCTCAGCCGGATTAAGTGTGCTTATCACGCCCAAAGCGCCTTTAATCAATGGGATAGCCATCGGAGAGAGATAAGAGCCCAGTGGAATGCTTGAGTGCTCAATGCGGGTAAGCATAGTAAAATCGTGATTGCGGCTGGTGAAATCGTCACTGATGGCTTTGCCGATGCGAACTGTCTGCGCGACGCCATGACCGCTCCAGCCATGCACCATATACACAGGGACGTTGTCATCGCTTTTGCGGGCATCCGTGGCACCGTTCAGGGTCAGATCGCTGATCCCGCCCCAAGAGTATTCTAATTCGGGTTTTTCCAGATGCGGGAACACGGTTCTGATACGATCAAGCAAGTAGTTGTTCACATCACGCGGTGACCAGGAGTTGCCGGTGCCTTGTCCGCCAAACAGCAGGCGGTTATCGCGCACCGGGCGATAATAGTCTATTTGTAACTGTGTATCGTAGACCGGCAGACCTGACGGTATCAGCGCTTTGATATCCACGGGCAACGGCGGAGTGACGCCCACATAGGTGAAAAAAGGCACGGTAGTAGAAGAGCCGGCAATAAATTTCTTGGTAGCACCATGCACGCCCAGTACCACGGCCTTGCTCGCCCTGATCACTCCCCGTTCAGTTTCTATGATCGCACCGCTGGCTTCCTGCCTGATACCCTTCACTTGCGTGCCCTCATAGACTCGCCCACCCAGTCTGGCAAAGCCATAAACCAAGCCTCGCAGTAGCGCCAGTGGCTGAACTTGTCCACCGATGTTGTCGATATTGGCACCATGATAGATACCCGAACGCACATACTCTTCCTGCAATTCGTAGGGCCCAATAACATTCACCCCGCTATCTCCCAGATGGCGCCGGGCATCGGCATTCGCCACCAATGGCCCCATATGGCCTGGGTGTATCGCTGCGGTAATATGACCATATTTGCGGTCACATTCAAAACCGTAACGCTCCCGGAGTTCATCCACAAGATCCATCGCTTCAACCGATGCAAAACGCCATAACCGCCTGGCCTCATCGGGTGAAAATTTTTCCAGCATGGTTTCGGCTGCCCAGCGAGCAATACCGGGGGTCATCTGCCCGCCATTACGGCCGGACGCTCCCGAACCAATGTTATCCTTTTCAACCAGAATCACATCCACGCCCGCTTCTGCAAGATGCAGTGCAGTAGAAGCCCCCAGCAAACCGCCGCCAACGACGACAACCTCGCAACTCTGCTCTCCGGGAAAACCGTTGCCGGGAAAACCGCCAAGAGCCGGCCAATCAGTCAGGGAGGCTTCATAGTAGTTGGCTGGCATGGCGATGGCAGCCATGTCCCGATGCCAGTTCCAGATACGCGGGTCCAACCCCAATCGGCTGGTTCGGTACTGTGCATCCGGCAACAGCGTCGGCCGGAGTTGATCAATATTGACAGCCGGCGCATCGGACGCTGTTAAGGTGCGGGCAAGCAAAGAGGTGGGAAGTATAGATGAAAGGACACCTGCTCCTGCAAGGGTCGCGGCAGTCGTCGAGATAAAATCTCTTCTGTTCATTGCCATTTCAGCTCTCCTTTATGGCCGGAAATTACCCGTTAACCTGGCCCGGGGATTTCCTTATGAGTGGATCCTGTTTTCTGAACTGTACTTATTGCTGCCCGCCGGCCCTTTCAAGGTGGCGAGGATCAGTAAGATAACAGTGCCGACAAACGGAATAAGATGTAACAGTAGCCACCAGGCGCTATAGTTAATATCGTGCAGACGGCGGGCATTTACCGCCAACGCGGGTAAAAATGTGAGTAGCAGATAGATAGTGCTGAACCAGCCTATATAAATTTCAGGATTGGCAACAGCAAACAGTCTTTCCAGGAAAGAAATGATGAGAACAGCCAGGATCTGAAACAGAACGAAATACCAGAACTCTTTACGCGGTGCTATCCCCCTGAAACAAGTATAATTCTTTAATACAGTCAAATACCAGTACATTATTATCTGTTCTCTCTTGTTAACCAGCGGTTTCTTCTGCCGTCACACTCGTTTGGGATTAATCCCTGCGCCAGCATGACGGCTTTCTGCGTTTTACCGTCCGCCAGTAGCCAGTAAGAAGCCCCCAGCCATTACGTTCCCGCTTTACCGTTCAGATCGAGCAGCACAGACGCCAGAACGTTGAGCGCCTCGTCAAAAACATCATCTTGTATCGTCAGCGGTGGCAGGAAACGGATCACGTTACCCTGCACACCGCACGTCAGCAGGATCAGACCACGCTCCAGCGCTTTCTGGCGCACCGCGTTGGTAAAACCGGCATCCGGTTCCTGACTGCCCGCACGATTAAACTCCACCGCAATCATCAGCCCAAGCCCGCGCACATCCGCGATCTGCGGGACACGCGGCCGCAGTTCATGCAGACATTGTTTTAGCCGATCGCCTAACTGCGTCGCACGCGCAGCCAGCTTCTCTTCTTCGATCACATCCAGCACCGCATGGCTAGCCGCTATCGCCACCGGATTACCGCCATAAGTACCGCCCAAACCTCCCGGTATCACCGCATCCATCAGTTCTGCGCGTCCCGTTACCGCCGCCAGCGGGAAGCCTCCCGCCAGACCTTTTGCCATTGTGGTCAGATCGGCCGCAACCTGATGATGTTCCATGGCAAACAATTTGCCCGTCCGCGCAAAGCCGGTCTGGATCTCATCGGCAATCAGTACAATGCCGTGGCGATCGGCAATTTCGCGCAGGGATTTGAGCAGTTCGGAAGGCGCAGGATAGAAACCGCCTTCACCCTGTACCGGTTCGATGATGATGGCCGCGACGCGCGTGGGTTCAATATCGGTTTTGAACAGAGTCTCCAGCGCATTCAGCGTCTGTTCCACGCTGATACCGTGCAGCCCTACCGGGAACGGGACACGATAAACGTCGCTGACCAGTGGGCCGAACCCCATTTTGTATGGCGCAACTTTGCCGGTTAATGACATACCAAGGAAAGTACGGCCATGAAAAGCGCCGCTGAAAGCCACCACACCGCTGCGCCCGGTAGCCGCACGCGCGATCTTGACGGCATTTTCTACGGCCTCAGCCCCGGTGGTCACAAAAACGGTCTTCTTCACAAAATGACCCGGCACCAGACGGTTCAGTCGTTCGGCTAGCGCGACGTAATTTTCATAAGGCACGACCTGATGGCAGGTGTGGGTAAACTGTTCCAGTTGTTCTCTGGCGGCGGCAATGACGCGCGGGTGGCGGTGGCCGGTATTGACCACGGCGATACCCGCAGCAAAATCAATATAACGTTGCCCCTGAACATCCCAGATCTCAGCATTTTCCGCACGCTCAACATAAACTTGCGTGGTCACGCCAACGCCTTTTGCGATAGCCGCACTGCGCCTTTTGGCTAACATAGATTCAGTCATAAATAAGAGCTCCTGAGTAATCCGAATAAGCGGGCTTCAACCGACAGATGCCCTGTGTGATTCAATGTGTGAGGGCGGCAGGATCACCAGACGCAGTGAAGGGAATTCACCATTGGCTGGCTGATTAACGTCTTGGCACTTCAATAGCGAACCTGAACGCATTCCCGGCACGGTTGAAGTCACGACACGCGCATCGTCATTAATCACCAATGCCGGTTTACCGATAGCGCCCAGAGCCGGCAGCAGTAACCGATCCAACGTCGAAACCAGCATATCCACCGCTGCAACACCGACAAACGCCTCACCGATAAGCACCGGATGGGCTACCGTCATCGTATAGGCACCGTTGCAGACATAATCCACATAAGGACCGTCAATCACGGGAAGATGACGGCTGGCCGGCTGCCGGAACCACTCAAACAACCGGAAATCCAGCCGCCTGCGCTGTGCCTGATTGTGTTCCAACTGTGCACGCTGAATGGTCTCCCCTTCCTGACGCCACCACTCCAGCGTCCAGTAACCCTCCTCCTCCCCGGCCGCCTCCGTTACGGCATAGCTGGCAAAGCCGGCACCGTTACACCAGACGTTGTTACGCAGGACATCGTGGATATGTTTTTGCAATGCGCCGCGTTGCTCCCGCGCCAAACGGATCCCTTCCGCATGATATAACGGCAGCCCCGATAAAAGCCGCGCGGTCTTATCCGCCAGCGTAGCAGTGGCCTGCTGCGCGGTGACCAGAATATCGTCCAGAATGCGTTTAGCCCGTTCTACGTGTATATCGTTGTACATATGTCTCTCCCTCTCCTGAGATGAATACAACCGCATTACTCGTGATTAGATCCCCGCAAGAATGGCGCATCAGTATCCACACGCAATTTGCATTCAAGCAGGTGGTCAGTAATTTGGGTAATCATCTTCTGCGCTAGCTGGTAACAGGCTAAATCATCACCCTGATACAGAGCAGCCAAGAGCTTACGCCAGACAGTGACAACCGCACTGTGAACGGCAGTCTCCCGGTACAGATGCACGATCAAAGGGATCCATTCGGCCTGAATCGCCAGTTCCTGATTGGCAAGCCTCGCCGACTGTGATTGGGATGCCAGAGTCAATAGGCAACGCATATCCGCCTGTATACGGGCATCCGGTTGCGTCGCGGCCGCAAAGCTATCAATCAGTTGCCCAAGTTTATTCAGTTCGCCCGGTGTTGAACGCTGCGCCGCCAACCTCGCACTGTGGCCAATCACGGCACAGTGAAACTCGCTGAAATCGGCCAGTTCGCCGGAAGCCATCAGCCGCAGCGGGTGATATTTTCGCATTGCCTCAACCGAGACTTGGCACACAAAACTACCGCCATGACGTCCGCGCCGGGTATCAATCAACTGTCTGGCGCGTAGTGTATTCAGGGCGTCACGGACAGTTACCGGTGACACCCCTAACAGCCGCGACAGCTCATTTTCGTTAGGCAACTGCTCATCAGTCTGTAATATCCCGGAGATAATTGCGTTACTTAAACGTTCCACAACCTGTTCGGTCCGGGTCGCCTGATCGAGCGGTGCATAGATGATGGAATATGCTGTCATTCTCTAATTCCTGACTGAAATGACATAAGATTTCAGCCTGTCTGCAAACAACGCTAAAAAATGCCGTGACGATGCAGCGCTTGCGCATCTTCCGGTACTGGGGTGATAGCATCCCAAAGCTCAGCCACTTTGCCGTTTTCAATGCGCCACAGCTCAAAGTAGCTGTGGCGTGCCCCGGCAATACTCCCCTCGGAATGGCTCAGGACAAACTGCCCGTCGGCGACGGTACGGTGGATTTTTGCATAATGCAGGCCCCGTCCTTCTTCCTTGAGTTGCTGAAGAAACGCAGTGAGCGCAGCCGTACCATCAGGAATATCGGGACTGTGTTGGCGAAACGCTTCACCGTTGGTGTAGTTGCCAAACTCAGCGTAATGCCCTTCGATCAGGGTACGGGTGAAAAAATTAACCAGCCGTTCGCGGTTCTTCTCCCTGTCATGGTGATGGCCGGTTTCCGTCGGGCCGTCTAACTGCGTTCGGCCACTGGCATTGGGTGCGGACTGTGGCACCAAGCCGTCCCAGTGCTCCACGATTAAGCCATCGGCAACCCGGTACAAATCAAAACCGACCAGCGGCTGCTCGTCTAACCCGGTAAAACGGCCGTGGATAGCCACCAGATCACCGTCCTGTAGGACACGATGTGTTTCATGGTGCAGTTCGGGATGTGTCTGAACCAACTCACGCAGCCCGGCAAGCCCCTCTTTGACCAACGGGGAATGTTCAATGAAATTCGGCGCGAAATAACGCTCAAGTGCTCCCACATCACGCTCAGTAAACAACTCATGGTGCGCACGCAACACCAGATCATTTAAGGATCTATTTTGATTCATTATGGATATCCTGTTTTAGTCGTTGGAACTCATCACATGTTTGATGCGGGTATATTCTTCGAAACCATAAGCCGACAGATCCTTACCGTATCCAGAGTTCTTGAAGCCGCCATGTGGTGCCTCTGCCGTCAAAGGAATATGGGTGTTAATCCAGACAGTGCCAAAATCAAGCTCACGGGACAGGCGCAACGCGCGCCCGTGGTCGCGGGTCCAGATACTGGAGGCCAACCCGTATTTCACATCATTAGCTTTCCCGATAGCCTCCTGTTCTGTCCGGAATTTCTGCACGGTAATCACCGGACCAAAAACCTCGGTCTGAATCATTTCATCATGCTGTTCCAGATCGGTAATCACCGTCGGTTCAAAGTAATATCCCGCACGATCGGCCTGACGGCCGCCGGTTTCGATACGGGCATGGGTGGGCAGACGCGTAATAAACCCTTTGACCTGTTCCAACTGGCGAATATTATTCAACGGCCCATACAGCGCCTCTTTATCGTCCGGATCACCAAAACGGGTGGCCTTCGCTGCGGCGACCAGTTTAGTGACGAAAATATCGTAAACAGATTCATGCACCAGCACGCGCGAAGCGGCCGTGCAGTCCTGACCGGCGTTGAAGTACCCTGCGGTAGCAATGTTCTCCACGGCTTTGTCGATATCCGCATCGGCAAAAACCACTACCGGTGCTTTGCCCCCCAACTCCAGATGCGCTCTGGTGAGATTCGCCGCCGCCGAAGAGGCCACCTGCAAGCCGGCACGCACGGAACCCGTGATGGAAACCATCGCCGGCGTTTTGTGTGAAACGACCAAAGCACCTGCGCTGGCATTACCCAGCACCACGTTGAAAGCACCCGCGGGGAAGAACGGCGCGGCCAGTTCAGCCAGCAACAGGGTACTCTCCGGCGTGGTATCGCTCGGTTTAAGCACCACGGTATTACCGGCTGCCAGCGCAGGGGCTATCTTCCATACCGCCATCATCAACGGATAGTTCCACGGGGTAACCTGCCCCACCACCCCCAGCGGTTCACGCCGAATACTGGTGGTCATCTCAGGCAGATATTCAGCAGTGGCCTTGCCTTCCAGAAAACGCGCGGCTCCGGCGAAAAAGCGGATATGATCCACCGACGTCGCAACTTCTTCGGAAGCAATCAAATGCTTGAGCTGCCCGGTATTGCGGCTTTGCGACTCAATCAGGCGATCCGCATTTTTTTCCACCGCATCAGCTAACGCCAGCAACGCCTGCTGACGTGCCGAAGGCGTGCTGCGTCCCCATATTTTAGATGCCTCTTTAGCCGCTGCATAAGCCTCATCAACCTCCGCCACGGCCGCGTTAGGAGAACGCGCATAAGATTTACCCGTGACCGGACTTATCAAATCAAAATATTCGGAACCTTTAGACTCAAGATACTGACCATGAATGAAATGCCTGAGCGTTGGTATCGGCATTAGTTACCTCCTGATGGATTAAACGTATAAAACATAACCTATGATTTAATATATTTAACGGTTACATTAATGTCAAATTTGTAGCAAAAATGTAAAAACACATGGTAATTTATATACATACGAGTAACTTTCAGCGTTTCCATCAGGAAAAGAAGTTTAAATCTGTGAGTAGGATCGAGGATTTCTATATTACGGTCTGGACAGTGCAAAATAGTACGCACAAACCAACGGACTCAATCCGGTTCGTGTTATTGCACTGTTGCAATTGAGAAAACAACCTGTGTAGCCCATCTCATCACTCAGCCCTGTTATTGAAGTGCTGGTATTATGATTCAGCTATATCAGGCAACCCATGCCTGATAGCATTGTTAGATAGCCAAGTCAGGTGCTTTTACTTATCAGAGATCTTTCCGGCAAACTGCATTCACTGTCCCCCGTTTTGGGGTTGTGATCAGCAATAATAACAGGCCGGATAATGCGACAAACCCACCAGCGTAGCTGACAGCGGAATACCCGAATCCCAGTGACAACACACTTGCCCCCAATCCTGCGCCAATGGCATTACCCAGATTAAACGCTCCCACATTAATCGATGAGGCCAACGCCTGAGCTTCAGAGGCAACCTGCATCACTTTTACCTGTAACGGAGGAACCACACCAAAACTGGCGATCCCCCAGATCACTAACATGATGCCGCCACTGATACTGTCCGTACCGATAAACGGAAGCAACATCATACTGACAGCCAACAGTGTAAATAAGCCGAAAAGTGTCATGGAAACCGAACGATTAGCCCATATTCCGCCAAGATAATTACCTAATGTAAACCCCAGTCCGACAAATACCAGCATGATACTGATTTGTGCCGGTGGAGTATTTGCAATAGTCATCATCAGTGGCGCGATATAGGTATAAAGCGTAAACATCGCACTGGCACCCAGGACCGTACTCAATAAGGCAATTAATACGTTAGGCCGGCTTAATACCTGTAATTCTTTTTTGAGATGCAAAGGTTGCCCCGGCATATTTCGGGGAAGAGTCAGCAATAATGCAATCATAGTCATCACGCCTAATGCACTGATCAGCAGAAATGCTTCGCGCCAGCCGATCATCTGCGATAACCAGGTCACTGACGGTACACCGCCAATATTGGCGATGGTCATCCCCATAAACATGCTGGCAATGGCACTGGCCTCTTTACCTTTTTCCACTACCCGTGTCGCAACCAGTGCGCCGATACCAAAAAATGCCCCGTGGTTTAAACTGGTAACAAAGCGTGCAATCATTAAGCAAGTAAAATCGGTTGCCAATCCCGATAGGATATTTCCTACAGTGAAAAGGCTCATCAGGAAAATCAGCGCCACTTTGGGGGAACGCTTAATCAGTAATAACGTCATGAATGGTGCACCCAGCATCACACCCAGTGCATAGGTCATCACCAGTATACCGGCGGTAGGAATCGAAACGGACAAGCCGGAAGCAATATCCGGTAACATCCCCATCGGCGAAAATTCCGTTGCCCCGATAGCGAAGGCACCGACTGACAACGAAAACAGTGCGGTATTTGAACGCATAAGATCCTCTGTCTCTTTAACGGCACATTACGGGTAGATGCCGCAACACCATTCCGTCTGCATGTGATTAACCCGCTTATCGGACAATTTCATGAAATTTACCCGCAGATTTCGTTGGAGCTGACCAATTATGAAGGCGTAACCAACTTATTGGAAAAGCAAACGGATATTGCATTTCGTATTGGATCTTTGGCAGATTCTTCCCTGCATGCCACGCTGTTGGGTTATAGCCAGTTGCGTATACTGGCAAGCCCTATTTACCTGCAACACTTCGGTGAGCCGAAAAACGTAGATGAACTACAGCAACACTGCTTACTCGGTTTCACATCGCCAGAATCTCTTAATGAATGGCCGCTGTATCAGGGTGAGAAAAAAAGGGTGAAAATCACGCCAACGATAGCCGCCAATAGTGGTGAGATTTTGTGTAATTTAGTACGGAAAGGCGTTGGTATTGCCTGTCTGTCAGATTTTATGACCTATGAAATGCGGAAAAGTGGTGAATTCCGGCAGATCCTAACCGGAGTCACTGATGATCATAAGCAACCTATCAATGCCGTTTATTACCGTAATCAGGCACTCTCTCCGCGACTACGCTGCTTTATCGATTTTATCAGACAGCATAGTCAGCGAATTATTCGCCCATCATCAACAAGCTGAATATCCGTTATCATGATTTCAGCGTTTTTATGCACCTTATTTTTCATAAGTTAAATTTATTTAAGCATTACCATACGTTTCAATATGTTATAAACCTTCGGCACCCACCATAATGGCGCTGAACATCAATCAGATCATACTGGCGATTAGTATCGGAGCGAGTTTCTTTAACAACGGATAAGTGTTCCATCAAACGGATAAAGGAATAATTGTTTCAGTTTCATGGGGTAACTGATAGTTAAGTATTATTCGCTTGTTATTGGGTGGAAATGGGTTTATCAACTTTGTTGGCGCTATCAGTCTTTGTGATAGTGATGCAGTCAATAAGATATGGAGCCATAAAAATGAAAAAATACATTCTTCTTTGCCTGTTGGCAGCCACGACTATTCTCGCTTCAACCCAGACTTATGCCTTTACTTGCACGGCGGAATTTCCTGTTGGTAGCCCGGAATGGAAAGCATGTGCGGACCTATGCGGATTTAATATTATAACTGGTGGTTTTCTTCTTTGTGTATAGGATGGCTATTTTTAACCCCAATACAAACTGAGTCATAACTCTATCTGGTTCTCAAACTTTCATCTTTTCAGATTGATTGTCAGATAGAGTCCAATTTAGTGGTATGCCCCTAATAAAAAACCCCTGAATGTTAAGGGTTACTTCCGCCGTGGGATATTTAAAAGCATACCGTTACTGAGTCTGTTCTACATCATCATTGATATCAGCGTGATAGCGGTACCCATGATGAATTATTGGAACGATGCCCGCTTTACCAATCCCTTTGGAAAAATCACCTTGGTTCAGGGGCGCATTGGCATTTACAACCGAATATTCACCCGAATCAGGTGTAACCCGCCATCTAAACGACAGCCGCCTCTGGCATAAAAAATCAAAACGAGGTGCACCCGCCCTCCAGCAAAGCCTGTTCGTTGCAGCGGCGACCATTTGCCAGTTGGCAAACAGGAATTTGCTGCCCATTCAATTGCTGGGTTAATGCCGGGATGCCTCCGGCATCAGAGCAATTTTCACTGGCATCCCTGCTCAAGTTAATGCCCAGATCAGAATATTGATAATGTGGGTAGCCGCTGGATGAAGTGTCTGTTTGATGCCCGCTGCAACCCGCCAATATCGTGCTCACCAGCAACAGATTGATAAGGATAATTCCTCGCTTTAACAACATATCGATTCCCGTTTAAGTATCGGATTAATATTGATTTGGGTATATACCCGTCGTACTTCACGCTGCCTTTATTATCTCCCCGCGCGGCGGGGAGATAATAAGCGGCTTTCGTCTTACGAGTGGCAACTTGACGTTTATAGGGTATAGATTAGTGCCCTGCACTTTTAGAAAGTAAATTTATCACTAAGACACCCGCAATAATAAGCAAAATACCAAAGATTGCCGGTAAATCTAATTTTTGTTGATATAAAAATATCCCTGCAATAGAAACTAAAACAATACCAAGGCAAGACCAAACCGCGTAAGCAATCCCCAAGGGCATCGATTTTACAACTTGCGATAACGCCCAGAACGATAAGCAATATCCCAATACAACAACAATAGATGGCACTAAGCGAGTGAAGCCATCAGCCGTTTTTAACATTGTTGTTGCTATCACTTCCGACAAAATCGCGATAAACAAATAACCCCACACATTCATATTGCTCACCAAGCCCAAATGATAAGATAGACCAAACTTTCCAAAAACCGCCCAATTTACCATAAGTTAAAATACAATGCCTTAAAGAAATGTGGTGCTTAGATTATCTTTATCAGCAACAGAAAGATCATCAGGGATATATTTCACAGAGAGTGATTTAATCAAATAAAGAAAAATATCAATCTTTAAGTCACAAACCTTCCTTTCAATAAATTTACCTCCCTTTTGCACTTAATAAAAACAACATGAAACTCATGAATAACCCTTCGGAAAAATAACTTAAAGAAATCATTTGTTTTAATATAAAAAAAGAATAGAAAGTTATTCAGAATAATAAAAAACCATAATGAAAGATAAAATAATAACAAATAACCACGAAGAATTTGAGCTATATCGCCTTGTATCCATGAGTAATTCAAAAAACATAAACCTGTCAAATAAAAAATATTATAGACTTCAATCAAAATGATAATCACTATTAAAGCTCAAGGCGTTATGATCATGAATCCATGGCCATCGCATCATGACCACGGGATAATAAATAACAAATAATGACTATTATTGGAAAAATAATTTGAGCGGAACAGGCAGGTGATAAGGATGTATACTTGAATATATCATATATCAGAAATAAAACTTTAACCATTGGCCGATTGAGTATTAACCATTTTGTATAAGGGAGAGTGTTGAAAGGTTGCGAGATTAGCTGTAATGATACCCTGATAGAACATGCTAATACCTATTAAAAATAATATTCGAAGTTGTAAAAACAAAATATAGCGTACTGAGCGTGATTAACGCTACAGAACAAATAAATTAAGGTAGGCAAGCGCTTAAATCTATTCATTTGTATCAAAAATTACAAATAACTTGTAAACGGAATGCATTCATATCATTGATTATGAGAACACATGAAGGTTCGTTGAATGCGAACTTATATCACCTTCATCCCGCTCAAGAGGATGTATTTTACGAACAAACCCTCCATGAAAACCCCCTATTGCACAACCTGGGTTGGTATACCGTAATGGAAGGGAACGTTGATATGGCCATTGTGCAACAAACATGGCAATTACTGCACCAACATGTTGATATACTGAGGTTACGCATATCAGTTAATTCGGATCACGAAGCAACCCAATATATACAGAATCAGGGTGATCCTGAATCAGTCCTATTCCATGATTTTGCCATGCAGCCTGCTCCTGAAAAAAAAGCCAAACTCTGGATGCAGCAACAGATGGAGACAGCCATTAATTTTCGCAATGAGATCCTGTATCAAGCCGCATTGATTCGTCTTACCCGCGAAAAATATTACTTCTTCACTAAGTTTCACCATATTATGATTGATGGCGTCGGCTTATTCCGGTTCCACGAATATATCCATAAGCTGTACGCCTGCCTGCAAAATAAAACATCCACCGCGTGGCTGGCAGAAATTCCGCGATATTTAGACACCATAGAGAGAGCAAAAGAATACCTGAATTCGTTTCATTACGAAAAGGATAAAAATTATTGGTATGATTTTTTAACAAAAAACGATATACATCAATTAACCCCTTATTACCAAAATACGGGTTCTGACAGCGAGGCGTTGAGATTACCCCTTTCAATGAAAGCCGATTTACGTGCTTTTTGTGAAAAAAATAAAACGAATCTTCTCTCCGTCTTTTCAAGTCTGGTCATCATGATGATGTCGGCGCTGACAGGACAACAAGCATTAACGTTTAATACCATTACTCATGGCAGAAAGACAACATTAGAGAAATATGTTGTGGGAATGCAGGCAAATATTTATCCCGTACATTGCCATGTTTCCAACACAGTCAGTGTCATTGAACAGATCCACCGAATGGAATTCGCGCTGAAAGAGAGTTATCGCCACTGCCAATTTCCTCATTCTCACTTGGTTCGCATGGCTCATAACCACGGAGTGGCTTTACCCAATATCTTTATCTTCTATGAAAGGTTTTCAGCATCAGCCGCTGAAATCAACCAAGCCCAGCATTATAATGCCAATGGCGGATTGAATACTGATCCTATTGTTTTTCGATTGCAAGACGTTGGCTATGATCAAGAACTCATCATCACGATAGATTACTTACGGGAATATTTTAGTCAGCAAGATATAAACAGAATATTTGCGCGATTGCAGAACTTATTGACGGCGTTGCTTGACTCGCCCGCTTTACCCGTCAGTGAATTACCTATTTTATTAGCGCAGGAGCGCCACACCCTGCTGCATAGCTGGAACCAAACCGACGTTCCCTACCCGCAAGATAATATTTTGCAGCAGCAGTTTGAGATGCAGGCGACGGCTACCCCTCATCATGTGGCATTGATATTCGAAGATAAAACCCTGACCTACCGTCAGCTTAACGAACAGGCAAACCAGCTTGCCGCTGTAATACGCGAACGCTGTCAGCAGCAACGCAATGTACCGATGCAAGCCGATACCCCTATCGCCCTCTACCTTGACCGCAGTCTGGAGATGGTGGTCAGTATTCTGGCGGTGCTGAAAGCCGGCGGCGCTTATGTGCCGGTTTCGCCGGAATATCCGCCGGAGCGCGTGCAGTTTATTCTGGAAGACACCGGCAGCCCGTGCCTGCTGACCCAGCAACGCCACCTGACGCCCCTGGAGAAATGTACCCGGGCTTTGCCAATCCGGCCAACGCTGCTAGCCATTGATGACCGGACAGTCACCCAAAACCAATCCGCAGCAAATTTGCTGCCGGTAAACAAAAGCACGGATCTGGCCTACATTATCTATACCTCTGGCACGACCGGACAACCAAAAGGCGTTGAATTAACCCATCAAAATGTCATCAATCACCTGTGTTGGATGCAATCCCGATATCCATTAACCGCATCAGATAAGGTGCTGCAACAAATCCCTTATACTTTTGACGCCTCCGTCTGGGAGCTACTGGCCGCCAACTGGGTGGGTGCCAGTATCGTGATGGCTTCACCGGATATCCATCGACAGCCCGAAACCTTATATCAACTGATACAGAAAACCGGCGTGACAGTGGTGCAATTTGTTCCGTCCATGTTAGGGGCTTTTTGCCAAACCTTACGGGATTTAGGGCAGCCGTTACCCCACACGATCCGTTATGTTTTATGTGGCGGAGAGGCGTTGACGATGTCCCATGTCAGCGCGTTTAACGCCATCAATCGTGGTTCAGGCACGTTAATTAACCTCTATGGCCCGACAGAAACCACCAATGATGTCACGCACTTTGATGTCGTGGGTGAATTGAGTGGCCGCATTCCCATTGGTAAAGCACATCATAATACCCGCCTGTATGTCCTTAATCATGACGGCAAACTGTCTCCGATTGGTGCCCCCGGCGAGTTGTATATCGGCGGTGCCGGGTTGGCGCGGGGATATCGGAATCGTCCAGAATTGACTGCCGGGCGTTTTGTGGAAAATCCCTTAGCCACCGCCGAAGACAAGGCGCAGGGTTATACCCGCCTGTATAAAACCGGCGATCGGGTGCGCTGGCGGCCGGACGGTACCGTCAGTGCTATCCGCCGGCCATGTCGTCTTGGTTGCCGGCATTACGGCACTGCCATATCGGTGAATACACAGAAACGGAATTACACCGGCAACTGACCCAATGGCAAAGTGGCTTTGATTACCATCACGGCCCCCTATGGCAAGCCGCTCACCTGACCGGATATGCCGACGGCAGTGCCCGCTTATTTTTCGCCTTTCACCACCTGATTATCGACGTGGTGTCCTGGCGGATTATTGCGGAAGATATGCGCTTGCTACTACAGGGAACAACCCTGCCGGCAAAAACCAGCAGCTATCGGCAATGGGTCGCTGCTGTTCACCGCCATGCCGCACAGCATCAAGATGAAATACCCTATTGGCAGGGTGTGCTGGCCGGAAAAGAAACTTATCCGGTGATGGGCGAAGCCAACCCGCATCGGCTGAATTTATCAGCCAAACTGACAGACATCCTGCTCCATGAAGCCAACTCAGGTTATCACACCGAAATGTTACCTGACCGACGATTTGCCAGCTGTCAGTTTTAACTATCTCGGCCAACTCGGCCAATTGGGTGGTGAAGCCGGGCAACCCCGCCATCAGGACTGGACCCTGATCGATGACGGTTGCGGTTCAGTCATGGCCAACGAGAACGACAGCCATTTATTGCTGGATATCAATGGCTTGATCCAAGCGGGTCGGCTGCAATTCAGTATCAGCTCACGCTTGCCACAAACCCAAACGCAAATATTTATCACCGCCTTCGGGCAGGCACTTAATTCCGTGATCAGCGCCAGCCGGCAACAGGCGCAATCAGGCGATTGATGCGATCCAACAACATGACCGTACCCTGCCCTTTGATTTAAGCCAGCCGGGTTTAATTCGTTTCACTTTAATTAAACAGCATGAACAGTTAACCACAGTGCTGATCTCGCAACATCACATGATCACTGACGGCTGGAGTGGCCCGATTTACAGGCCGTGCATGAGTATTACAACACACTGGTGCGGGGACAAACGCCTCAGCTCGTCGTCGAACAGGCTTATCTGGCCACCCAGCAATACTATCTGGCGCATCTGGCTGAATCGGAGAGATATTGGGCTGAACACAAAGCACTATTTCAGGGAGCCAACGATCTTGCCCCCCTGTTAACTCACCGCGTTGATTTAACCCGGATAAAAGCCGTTGAAAAACCGGCCGAACAAGCGCTCATCGTACAGGGCAACACTTACGGGCAACTTAAACACCTGTGCCGTGCGCAGGGGGTTAGTGAGGTGTATGAACCGCTGGCAAATGCGTTATCTGACAGAGTTAACTGCATCGGCATCGATAATTATAATCTTTGCACAGACAATCATATTGATTCATTACAACAAATAGCCCGGATCTACATGAAGTTGATCTTAACCGAAACGGCCATTGATCAACCGATTCGTATTTTAGGCTGGTCATTGGGAGGACAGTTGGCGATGGAAATTGCCTTTCAATTAGAACAACTCGGTGCAAAAGAAATCCAGTTATTTTTATTAGATACGGTCATGAATACTGATGAGATAAAAGCGCTCAGGAATAAATTAGATATATCAAGTGCCTATCGTCAAGTGACCCGAAAATTGCAGGATATGGGCGCAAGAGAAACTTATATCAATAAAGTATTGGCCGCAATACCGTTTGAATCAGGAATAGCAGACTGTCATTTAAGCGGAAAGTTATCGTATGCCAATATCACTTTATTTAAAGCAGGCCAAGCCAGCCCGCATCATAAAGAAGGCGTTGGATTTGCAATGAGTCAATTAATCGCCAAGATACCGGATAATAATATTTCGCCATGGGCAGTTCATCCCTTGGTCATTAAGATGATTGAGGATTGTTATCATGAAAATATGATTGAGTCTGTTCCCATTATCAGTACAGAAATAATGAATACCTTGTCAATGAAGGATAATCATTAATTATTGCCCACTCCCTGACTCCCCGCGTGGCGGAGAGTCAGGGAAATACGAGAACCCGTAACGCTCAACATAACGCCGGAATTGGTCAGGCACAAATCGGTTTCGGGTGCTCGGTTTCAAGTGATCAGTTTCAAGCGATCGGTTTCAAATAAAAAGAAAAATCCGTATAATCCCCCTCCGGCCAAAAGCCCATATAGGAAATCGATAGCCGATACCATCGGCAATGTGAGAAGTCGCAATGAATCAAAAAGACACGAGAAAAGAGACACTTGAGTTCAACAAACTCCAGAAACGCCTGAGGAGAAACGTTGGTAATGCGATTATTGATTACAATATGATTGAAGATAATGATGTTGTAATGGCATGTATCAGTGGCGGCAAAGATTCATTCGCGATGTTAGATATCCTGCTGAATCTGCAAAAAGCGGCACCCATAAATTTCAAAGTCGTTGCAGTAAACCTTGATCAAAAGCAACCGGGTTTTCCTGAGCATATTTTACCCCAATATTTTGAAAATCTGGATATTCCATACTATATCGTCGATAAAGATACCTACTCCGTGGTGAAAGAGAAGGTGCCTGAAGGCAAAACGACCTGCGGGTTGTGTTCAAGACTCCGTCGCGGCACGCTCTATTCTTTTGCAGAAAAAATCGGTGCCACCAAAATTGCCCTCGGTCATCATCTTGATGACATCGTTGAAACGCTGTTCCTGAATATGTTCCATGGCGCCCGCCTGAAGGCGATGCCGCCAAAGTTACGCTCTGACAATGGGCGGAATGTCGTCATCAGGCCGCTGACATATTGTCGGGAAGCCGACTTCATGATGTATGCGGAATATAAAAAATTCCCCATTATTCCCTGCAACTTATGTGGCTCGCAAGAAAACCTACAGCGCCAAGCCATTAAAGCGATGCTGGTAGAATGGGATAAGAAAACACCGGGCAGAGTAGAGAGTATTTTCAAATCTGTTCAAAATGTTAGCCCCAGCCAATTAGCAGACAAAACCCTTTTCGACTTTGTTAACTTACCGTTGGATCGTACGGGAGAAAGAGAAGAGTATGCGTTTAACGAAGCTGTCGTATCATCAACCAACATTGATGAAAACCTGTTTATCGATGTGACAAACATTTAATGCCCCGCAAAGCAGCCTTGGTAACAGGCTGCTGACAAAAAAATTGCCGATACTCGAACCCGCATCGGCATAATTAATGAGCAATTATTCTGTCTGAAACTCAATATGAGAAAGACGACAATGATGGAGCACAACGTTCATTGAGCAACGTTGTATTCACCTGCGGGATCTATCTTGCTTGAATTGCGGGCACCGAACATTGACCTATCTCAAATCCGGCAGTATTAATGGCCGCAGCGGGCAAAATATCATCATGCTACAACCATTTGCTTCGCCTTAACCACCACGCGAAAATCCCAATCAAAAGTGACATCAAAAGCGTGAATAAGCCGAACCCAAACGGATACGCATTACCAGGAATGCCCCCCAAGTTGACACCAAATAACCCGGTCAAAAAGGTCGTTGGCAAGAATACCATCGCCAACAGGGACATCATGTAAGTACGGCGGTTCATGGCATCTGCCATCATGGAACTGATTTCATCTGCCAGCACAGCGGTTCGGGCAATACAACCGTCAAGATCATCAATTCCCCTTCCCAATCGATCAGCAATTTCCTGCATTAAACGACGCTCTTCATTACTCATCCAAGGTAATTGCTCACTGGCTAAACGAATAAAAATATCCCGCTGTGGTGCCATGTACCGGCGCAGGACGATTAACTGCTTACGCAGCAAAACTAATTCTCCACGACCAGGCACTTTTTGCTCCAAAATACCATCTTCAAACTCAATCAGGTTATCATGCAGCTCTTCAATAAAGTCATTGACTTCATCAGTAATGGCGCCGGTGATTTCCACCAGCCAATGACCGGTATTTTTCGCCCCCACACCGTTGCGCAGATCGTCCAGTACTTGGTCGATGCAGTGAATTTTCCGGTGCCGGCTGGAGATAATCATTTTGTCATTAATATAGATGCGAAACGAAACGAGGTGATCGGGACGCGCATTATCATTGCGGTTCACCGCTCTCAGGGTAATCAAAGTGCCTTCACCTGTGCGCAGTACCTTTGGACGAATACTTTCACTCACTAACCCCTCTTTTACCGGGGGTGATAGCAAGGTGGTATTCATGAGCCATTGATGACTATCCGAATTTTTATAATCAAGATGTTGCCACACTGGCTGTTCTGCCGTGACGAGTGAATCGTCCCCAAATGCCGTTATACCGCCCTTGCCATTTAACTGACAGGCATCAATGGCATTTGAACCTTTAAATACCGAGCCATAGATCGTTTCCACATCTGCTCCTTATTTGTACCTGATTTTCATGCTTGATCTTCATGCTTAATGGGGGTTTCTTGCTGTTCTACATGGTATGACTTACATGGTATGACTATAGGTGACATCTTCAGGTTTGGTGATCGGGTATCCTCTTAACCACGGTTTGAACAATATTATAAGACATTGTTAATTAAAGGAAGGTAGCGCATTTCTTCAATATTACCTCTATTTTTTGTGGGCAAGATCGCACTATTCCTTTACACTGGCGACGCAGTTTACTTTATAGAGGGATTAAACCATGACACAAACAGTCAAGTTTCAAGGTGGTGATATCACCGTTAACGGAGATTTTCCACAAGCAGGTCAGGCCGCAAAAGCATTCACGCTCGTTGCTAAAGATCTTGCTGATGTCACATTGAGCCACTACGCAGGTAAACGTAAGGTGCTTAATATCTTCCCAAGCATTGATACCGGTGTTTGTGCCACATCTGTCCGTCAATTCAATCAACTCGCCAGCGAAGTAGACAATACTGTCGTCCTGTGCATTTCAGCGGATTTGCCGTTTGCCCAGTCGCGTTTCTGTGGTTCTGAAGGTCTGTCTAATGTTGTCACGCTTTCTACACTTCGTGGCGGGGAATTTCAGGAAGACTACGGCGTTGCAATCAGTGAAGGGCCATTGGGTGGATTGACTGCACGTGCTGTCGTTGTGCTGGATGAAAATAATCAGGTTATTTATAGCCAGTTAGTCGATGAAATCACCAATGAACCTGACTATGACAGTGCATTGGCCGTATTGAAATAATTGTTTTATGATTAACAGTCACATTGCTCTTGTTTTTTAACACAGCAACGCATTGTTTTTAAAAGTTTATTGGCTGGCGACGATAAAATCACCATGATCTTTTATCGTCGCTGGTTCATTTTATATAAGATCATCCCACGACTCAAAACAGGCATTCCAGCCTAAACCAGCTCCCTTCATCTTACCCCTGAAAAATAGTTTTAAATCAACGTATTGTATTCATCATCACACCAGTGACCGCCCATTCTTTAATCACTCACATTATATTAACAAAAAAATACCATCACCAACTTTAAATAAACATTAGTTATAATCTTGTTGCAAAATAATTTACCATATGAAATATTTCATTTCTGATTAATAACGCCATGAATCTATTTAGCTACCCGTCAGCTCAGACATAGCTCAGTAGATAAGATAGTTTGATTTATTTTCTGAACCTTCATTCAAGGGTCATGCGGTAGCTTTAGCTGCACAAGGGGTTTTTATGGAAAAAATCATTATTGCTCACTCTTCACTTGGTGATGACACCTTACTTTTTAGGTCCTTAAAAGGAAAAGAAGAACTATCCGCTATTTATAGTTTTGAAGTTGAGCTTTTCAGTGAAAAGAAAGATATTGACATCAAAGGGTTACGAAACAAGCCCATGTCAATAGAAATAAAGAACCCGGCAAATACTTCAGAAAAATCCCGCTTTCTCAGTGGTGTTGTCCGCGAAGCGACTATCTGTGATTATTATGATACCTATCACTACTTATATAAAGTTATCATCCAACCTGCTTTGTTTATTCTCACTTTAAACAAAAATTTCAGAATCTGGCAGAAAAAGACCGTTCCGGAAATTATTCAAGATATTCTTAATAAACATAAAGTAAAGTTTAAGAATGAGCTAAATGAGAAATACCAGCCATTAGAATACTGCACGCAATATAAAGAAACTGATTTCGATTTTTTGAGCCGGCTCATGGAACACGAAGGGATCTATTACTATTTCCAGCACACTAAGAACGATCACACACTGATATTGGCTGATTCCCCTCAATCTCATTCAGCGTTACCTGAGCAGGCTTCGCTTGAATATTATCCGAACCATTTTCCGCCCAGGAGCAAAGACAAACATTATCTTTATGGCTGGACGGTCAGTTATTCAATTACGCCAAAACTTTATACAATGAATGACTATAACTTTCTTAAGCCAAATGCACAGTTAAAAGAAACACAACAGAATCCGGACACCAACGCCCCCAAAACAGAGCTGTTTGAGTGGCCGGGGAATTATACCGATAATGCGCAAGGGCAATTCTATGTTCGAATACTCCAGCAATCCTGTACGGCACAAAGTCAGTCGATAAAAGCGAAAAGCATAGAATCAGGCATTGCCCCGGGTTATACCTTCACCTTATCAAAAGCCTTACGGGACAGCGATAACGGTGACTATCTGATTATCAGTGCCCATTATGAACTGCATGAAACCCCCTATATTGCAGGGATAACAGCATCGGATACTGACGGCACAAAAATCATCAGCACTGAGTTCACCGCTATCCCCGCCAAAGTGAACTGGCGCGCTCCTCGCCTGACCCCGTGGCCAATCGCCGGTACTGAACGGGCAATCGTTGTCGGCGCAAGTGGCAAAACCATCTGGACCGATGAATATGGCCGAGTCAAACTCAAGTTTCACTGGGACAGAAGTGAAACAAAAGATGATAAGAGTTCCTGTTGGGTACGGGTATCCAATCATTGGGCAGGCGCAAAGTTTGGGGCAATACAGGTGCCGAGGGTGGGAGAAGAAGTGCTCGTCAGTTTCATTAATAATAACCCGGACAAACCGCTCGTCGTGGGACGTAATTTCAACCAAAACAATATGCCGCCTTGGGACTTACCCGCAGAAGCCAGCAAAATGGGGATCATGTCACGGAGTCTGGAAGGCGGAAAAGAGAATACCAGTTATTTGTTGATTGATGATGCCAAAGGCAAAGAGTCGTTTGAAATACACGCTGAAAAAGATATGAAAATCTCGGTGGAAAATGATCAAACCGTTTCCATTGACGGTGCATGTACCACAGAGATCAAGAATAAACAAAAGACCACCGTGACCAATGGCAAAGAAGTCGAAGTCACCAGTGGCGGCATTAAATATACGATTGCTGACGGATATAAATCCGATATTACGGGTGATAAATCAGAAAAAATCAGCGGTTCTTATTGCTTAGATGTCGGCAGTAATTCGACTGAAAGCATCAGTGGTAATTACAAATTGAGTATTACAGGAAATAAGAATGAATCAGTAACAGGAACCGCCGAGTTTAAAGCAAGTCAAATTACCTTAACATCCAATACAAAATTGGACATTAAAGGTACAGCCAACGTTGCTATAACATCAGTGCTTATCCAATTGGGTTAAGTGCTTAAAAATTCCTACGAGATTTTTCAATGAAAATCATCAAACCCCTGCGCTTAAGTCTACTGCATCGCCCTTATCGCTGGCTGCAACACAATTATCTGGGAGTTTCCATTATGGCCTTAGCCGATATGGGCGCCACCCCTCGCTTACGGCCTGAGCCAGAACTTTGGCAACTTGCAGACGCTGAATTGAAAACCTGCAATGGCATTATCGATCTTGCCATGCCCAAATCTTCCGCGGAATTTTTGGCGACGGGTTATGCCTATACCCATCACCAGACCGATAAAACCGCTTGCTGTGCACGCATTCAGGTAGAGGAGTTGGATAAGACGCTGATGGTTTCCGGCGATCGCCATTGGGTTAATGATAGACCCTCTCAGCCGCAGAAATTTGAACAGATGCGACTGGATTGGAGCCGGGCTTTCGGCGGGAAAAATTATGAAGAAAATCCACACGGTATCGGTTTTACGCCAGAAGCACCGGAAAATGGTATTGAGATCCATCGGTTACCCAATATAGAAGCGCAAAACAGACAGCTTTTGTCACCACGGGATACCCCCAACCCTGCCAGTTTTTGTCCGCTGGGATTCATGTGGCCACGTCGTTTCACCCGTATCGGTAAAAAATATGACAAACAGTGGCTGGAAAATGAATTTCCGGGTTTTTCCCGTGATATCGACTGGCGGTTATTTAATTCTGCCCCCCGTGATCAATGGTGGGAGCACTATAACGCACTGCCGGAACAGGCAGCATGGCGCATCTGGAATATGCATCCTGAAAAACCCATACAAGAAGGGAAGCTCCCGCCATGGCAAGCGCGTTGCTTTATCAAACGACTGCGCGCTGACGAAGAAGTGTTCGAAGAAATCGTCATGCGCAACACGACGGTGTGGTTTTTCCCGCATCTGGAACAGATGATCCTGATTTGGCACGGCAGCGTGCCGGTTAATGAAGATGATGCCACTGATGTGTTACAAATGCTCTCTGCGATGGAACTCAGTCACGCAGCGTACTCTGAAAATTATTATCTGCAAATACTCAACCAGCGCACGGATAAAGCCAAAGGCGCATTATATTCTTTCCGGGAAAAGGATCTGATCCCGGAAAGCATCATTGGCTCGTGGGTGGATACAGAACAACCGGAAAATACCAGCCCATTGGGAACGAACTTGCAAAATCGCGAGAAACGCCTGCGCGAGCAACAAAAGGAGCGCATGGCAAAATATGGGAAGGATATCAGTGCACTCATTCACCCCATTGAACCACTTTCCAATCCCAAACCGGCTGAGTTACCTGAGTTTGTGCACAAAATAGAGCAAGACGCAGCTCAACAACATCTTGCAGCCGAGCAGCAATGGGAAAAAATTCGTGCCGCGGCTCAAAAACAAGGTATTGAGGTCGATCCCATTGCCATGAAACATCTCCTCCGGGGGCCACAAAATTTCCATCAAATACGGGATATGCTGCACCAACAGCACGATCAGCAAAAACAAGATCAACAAAAATCAATGGAAACCAGCGATAAGAAGCTGGCGCAACTTGAGCAATCCCTCCACAAAATGTATCTGGCTGCGGTACAAGCACAACCGCCTGCCCTGCGTTTGACGGGTAACCTGTCACAAATTATTCGTAAGCGGGTTCAACGCATTATGCAGGAAGGCGGGAATTTCAGGGCAATGGACTTCACGGGAGCCGATTTATCGGGCATGGATCTGCGGGGTGCCGATTTTTCCCGGAGTTTGCTGGAAAGTGCCTGTTTCAATAACAGTCAACTGGATGGTGCTGATTTCAGTGAAGCCATGCTGGCCAGAACGGAGATATGCCACGCCTCTCTCTATGGGGCAAAACTGGATAATGCCAGCCTGACACAGGCAAAATGTGAACAAAGCGATTTTTCAGCGGCAAGTTTTAAAGAGACGCAATTGCAGGAAACGTTGTTTACTCATTGCCGGTTTCACCAGGCGGTCTTCACCGACCTGTTCCTGCAAACCACCTTTATCAAAGGTTGTCGTTTTCAGCATTCGCAGTGGCAAAGCTGTACTTTTTTTGAAATGACGCTGCCTTCACTGAAATTTAACCACGCCAGCTTAAAAAAAGTCGCCTTTAATCAATGCTTATTGGAAAACGCCATTTTTGATCACGCGACGCTCGAAAATTGCTCATGGGTAGAAACCAAAGCTGAGGCGATCCGGTTCCGCTCAGCCAAACTGCTAAACTGTGTCTTTACCCTGAAAAGTGTGCTGAATCAGGCAGATTTCTGCTGTGCCACCTTGACGGAATGTAATTTGCGCCAGATGCCTTTGGTGCAGGCTTCTTTCCGCTCGGCAACACTGAATAACAGCGACCTGAGCGAAGCCAACTGCCAATTGGCCGATATGCAGTATCTGAACACCGACAAAAGTCTCTTTGCCAGAACGGATTTTAAAAACGCATTTCTGAATAATGCCAACCTGATCGGGGCTTTTATGCAGAAATGTACGTTTTGTGGCACTAACTTACGCGAAACTAACCTGTTTCGCACGGATATGTCCCAGTCAATCATTGACGACACCACGTTGATTAATCATGCCTATACGCAACGGACGAAAACCCTGCCCAAACGTGATCAGGAAGTGATATGAGTACCCTGACAGCCGATGAAGTCATGACGAGGATCAAACAAGGTGACATCGTTGAAAAAGTCAATTTGCAGGGCATATCGCTGGTTGGACAAAATTTATCCGGCGGCAGGTTCAGGGCGGTCGATTTTTCAGATGCCGATTTTTCCCATACCATTCTTGAAGAGTCGGTTTTTACTGAATGCCTGTTCGAAGAAGCTGTCTTCAACTCGGCCATATGTGAAAACACCTTGTTTGAGCAATGTAATATGATACGCGCCACCTTCAATAAGGCCACATTGAACGCGAGTCTGTTCAACCAATGTGGGTTGAACAAGACACAATTCAACGCCACAAAACAAAACAGTACCCAATTTTTGGCCTGCCACCTTCAATATGCCGATTTTATTGATAGTGAATTTGAGCGCGTGACATTTATCAACTCAGTGCTGAATTACGCAATATTACGTAATAGCCGCTTTTTTCTGACCACATTTTTTCGGCAGGATTTAAGAAAAACCGATTTTTATGCCAGTCAGTTCGTCAAAACTGTTTTTTTTGAATGTGATCAACGTGGTCAAAATTATCAAAAACTGCAATTTCAGGCATGTCAGTTCACGGATAATCAACTTGATGCCGTCAATTTTAATGGTTCAATGTTAACCCATTGCAACTTTCAGGGAAGCAAGCTGCAAGATGCCCAACTCTCGGATGTCAATGCAACCCAAGCGTTATTTATCAACGCGGATTTAACCCGTGCTTGTTGCCATCGCAGCCTGTTTAATGAAGCGATTTTTATTGATGCTTGCCTTGAACGGACGGATTTCCGGCAAAGTCAGCTTCAACAGGCCATCATGCAAAAAGTACGGGCTGTCAACGCACAGTTTGTTGGCTGCGACATGGCCTATGCGGATCTTTCCTATGCCAATGTTAATCAAAGTGATTTCAGTTTCGCCCAGTTCATGAGAACCCTTTTTCATCGTATTCAACAGGCAGGGGCACTATTCACTGATCGTCAGGGCATATTGGAAAATGATCCTGAATTATTTGCTGCCGAAGAGTGGAGCACACAACAACGCCAACGTAAGATTTAATCTGGAGGATCAATATGATGAAATTTTCTCACGCACTTTCTTCATCTACTCTTGCTACGGAACCTCTCTACATGGAACAACAGCACCCTGAAAAACTGCGTTCTGAAAAGCTACCCCCTGAAAAATCCCCCCCAGAACAACTGCAACAGATTGTAGGCCAAATTGTGAATATTCTTCAGGACGGCAGTTTAGTCGTTGAAAACCAGGATCGTAGTTGGCATTGTCAACGGGCCGTCAGTTGCCTATTGGCCCCCGAAATCGGGGACATGGTATTGCTTATGCAGGCCAATAAGCAGCTCTGGATATTGGCAATATTAGAGCGGGTACAGCAACAAAATCCGGTTGAAATCAAGGTGCCCGGCGATTTATCCATTACGGCCCAGGGAAATTTGAATCTAAACAGTCACGGATTGAATATCATCGCCGACAACGGAAATTGCCATATTAATCAAATGCAATACAGTGGTGAATCTTTGTCCGCTTGGGTGTCTATCACGAAGATGATTGGCAACCAATTTGAATCCGTTTGGCAAACGGTCACTCAGTTAAGTCATCGTCTTTTTCGCCACACGACGCAAACAGAACAAGTGCATGCAGGGCAATTAGATATGCAGGCAGAGAGTTATGCACGGCTACACGCCCAAAATACCGTTATTTCCGCCAAGGCAATCACCAAAATAGATGCTGAACAGATTCACATTGGATAACAAGGGATCAAGAGGAAACAATCATGTTCGCCAATACTCAAGGCGGTGGCACGGATCTGGCAACGCCGGATATCTGCCTGACGCCATGCCCTCCCGGTGCACCAATACCGATGGTTTACCCCAATACTGCCCAAGGCAGCAGTGGCATTAGCGCCAGTACGGCCAATATTCTCTTTGTGGGTAGCCCGGCGCATAATCTGGCAACAACGATTGCCATGACGAATGGCGATAATGCGGGCGTCAACTTAGGTGTCACATCCGGGACGGTCATGGGGCCATCCCGCCATACGCTTGGTGCCAATAGCGTCTTGATTAAAGGGTCGCCCGCAACCCGGCTATCCAGTCCCACTATGCAGAATTCAACCAATGCGATAGGAGCACGCATCAGCCCGAGCCAGACAAAGGTCGATATTTCAGGGGCATAAATTCCCCCGCATCGTCAAAGATGAGGGCAATCATGGTGAATACCACAATGGTAAATACCACAACGGTGAATACAAAAAATACCCGCCATGACAACCTACCTTTCAGTGACAAGATTCATAGATTATGTTTCAAATGGGCAAGCATGGTGATATTGCTGTCTCTTTCCCTGATCATCCCCTTCATCGTATTGACAGGGTGTTCATCATCAGAGCAGAAAAAATTGCCACCATATAAGCTGATTTTCAATACCACAAATAATGTGAATGACTCATCCCCGCTGAAAATGCACGTTGTTTTATTGAAATCGACTTCAGCGTTTATGTCTGCCGATTTCTTTTCACTGCAAGGTAATGCTCAAGCTGCACTGGGTAATAATTTGCTTGATTCTCAACCATTTTTTTTATTGCCTTCCCAACACCCGTTTTTCCTGATGGAAAAAAACCAACCAGAAGCCAACTATATCGGCATTTTTGCTGAATATAAGCAACTGGATGGAAAAAGGTGGCGTATTGCGTTGCAGATTATTCCCCTGCCTGAACAACCGGCTTTCTACAAGTTTTGGGCGTCGCCGCCAGACACATTGGACATCTGCATTCAAGTCACAGCCAATGGTTTGAATTTCATCAATAAATGCAGTTAGTGTTATGCCGTAAGAGAAGGAACTACATGAATAGATCAGAAAAAGTTATCTGGACAGAAGGCATGTTCTTGCGTCCCCATCACTTTCAACAGGCGGAAAACTATCTGGAGGCTTATGTCCGCGATTGGGGTATGGCGCTGGTGCCATATTATTGGGGGTTTTTAGCGTTAAAGTTAGATCCGTCATTCCTCGAGCAAGGCAAGGTCATGGTGGCATCCGCCAGCGGGATCTTTCCTGATGGGACACCATTCAGCTTCACCGAAGCGCAGGCTCCCGCGCCATTGCAACTGGCAGAAAATCAGACCGGAGAAAAGGTGGTATTGGCGCTGCCGATCTTCCGGGGCGGAAAAGAAGAAATTATTTTCCATGAAAGCCAAGACTCGATGGCGCGCTTTGTCACTGTTGACACGGAGGTTAATGACTTTAATGCCATGTCAGTCGGCAGTGCCACCGTGCAATTTGGGCGAATGCGACTGCGGTTGATGTTGGAATCAGAACTGACACCGGAGTGGACTTCACTCAGTATTGTGCATGTTGTCAACAGAACCCGTGATAATAAAGTGCTCCTTGACCCACACTTTATTCCTCCCCTGCTCAACTGTCATGCACATCCCCAGGTAGTCAGTTTTATTAATGATTTGCAGGGATTGTTGGCGCAACGCCGCCAGCAGATCAACCAGTGCCTGTTACAACCGGGGCGGCAAAATAGTTCGGAAGTCATCTATTTTCTTCTCTTGTCATTGGTAAATCGTTATAGCGGCCAAATCAGCCACCTACAGAATATCGTCTTACTGCACCCGGAGCGGCTGTTTGGTGAATGGCTGCAATTTGCCACCGAACTGGCAAGTTTTGCCCCATCGCGAATACCCGAAGAAAAACTGCCCATTTATGAGCATGACAATTTGAAACTATGTTTCAATCACCTGATGCTCCTGTTGCGGCAGGGATTGTCCATCATTCTGGAAGAACATGCGATTCAGTTGCCCCTGACTGAATATTCCCACGGGCTGAACGTGGCGACCTTACCGGACGCCAATATGCTCAATACATTCAGCTTTGTACTGGCTGTTTATGCCGATGTTCCTAAAGAAACACTGGTATCTTACTTTCCCGCTAAGATGAAGATTGCCCCGGTTGGCCGCATACGTGAATTGGTTCAGTTACAGCTACCCGGTATCCCGCTCAGTGCAATGCCATCCGTTCCCAGACAAATTCCCTGGCATTCCGGCTACCTATACTTCGAATTAGAAAAAGAGGGTGAATTATGGAGCCAAATGGAAAAATCCAGTGGTTTTGCCTTGCATCTGTCGGGGCAGTTTCCTGGTCTGCAAATGGAATTCTGGGCTGTTCGCAACCGCCCGCAAAGTCGTCAGAACTGAACGTTAGCGCTAATAGGAGTAGCCGCTTATATGATCCAGAAAAAAGAGACCCCAAATAGGCATATTGTGCTTTCTGGCGATACACAGGATAACCCATTAGTCACGGCCGCAAATCCCCTGTTAAATAGTATTCCCCAGATCCGCCATTATACCGGGCACCCGAACCCCACCGATTTACGGCAAAAATTGATCGACGAAATTTGCAGCTTTGAACTGCAATGTCAATATGCCAAATTGCCTTATGAAGTCATTATCGGTGCCCGCTACTGCCTCTGTACCGCATTGGATGAAGCTGCGGCACTGACACCTTGGGGCGTTCGCAGTGTCTGGTCTGGCAGTGGATTGTTGGTGACGTTTCATAATGAAACTTGGGGAGGTGAGAAATTTTTCCAGTTATTAGCCACGCTATCCCAAAAACCCCAAGAGAATCTGTTGTTGCTGGAACTGATTAATTATTGTCTCCAGCTTGGATTCGAAGGACGTTACCGGGTCACGGATAATGGGCGATCCCAACTGGAAACCCTGAAACAGCGTCTGTTTCAATTAATCCATTCGATTCGTGGCAACTATCCCCCTGAACTCTCACCGGCACTGGAAAGGATCGTCGCCCCAAACAAACTCAGGCATTCGTCCTTCCCAATTTGGACTTATATCGCAATAGTCAGTTTTGTTGCCTGTATTTTGTATATCGGCCTGAATTGGCAATTGGAAAATATCACCAGCCCCGTTCTGACGAAAATATATCAAATCAATTTGCCGAATGTGTCAGTCAATGATCGCATCTCTTCTTTCATGCCGCCGACCTTAAATCTGCAAGATAGCCTGAGACATGAAAATGCGGCGGGATTACTGAATGTCACAGATTCAGCCGATCGGAGTGTTATCACCTTAAAAGGCGATGGGTTGTTCAACACGGGTTCCACTCAAATTAAAAACAGTTATCTCAGTGCCATCAAACACATTGCTGAGATAATCAACAATATCAAGGGGAAAATTTTAATTATCGGTTATACCGATAATGTTCCCATTAATAGCCCCAGTTTTTCATCCAACTATGCGCTATCACTCGCCAGAGCCAAATCAGTAAAAAGAGAACTGCAAAAATATCTGGATCATCCCGAACGGATAAGTACAGAAGGCCGGGGAGACAACAATCCCCTATTGCCAAACGATACGCCAAGTCATCGAGCTAAAAACCGGCGGGTCGAAATCATACTGTTAGTCTCTCCTGTTAATCAGACGAAGTGAGATAAATGAACTATGTTGAATGCCATTCTTGCTATTTTTACCCGTCGGCTAATAGTGAGTTTCCTCGGGATCACTGCCGTTTCGGCTATTATCTGGTTTATTGGCCCTATTACTGCTATCGGCAACACAATACCTTTTGAATCAAGTACAGTACGCATCGTCATCATTGCCTCATTATACCTGATCTGGCTGTTTATCCAGTTGGCCTCTCACTTATACCAGACTTGGCTGAATAAAAATCCGGCGCCCCCATTAAACGGAAGCAATGACGAAAATGCGCCATTACAGTATGCACAAGGTTCACTGCCAGAACACTTTTCTGATGCCTTGCAACTACTAAAAAATGCCTATTTTTATGGCCTGAACACCCAATATAAACCGCGCTGGAAACCCTTTAACCGTCAATATCTCTATCAGTTACCGTGGTATGTCCTTATTGGTGCCCCTCATTCAGGGAAAACCACGATACTGGCTAATTCCGGCCTGCACTTTCCACTGGCGGATCATTTTAACACCTTGACCCCGAACAGCATCAAAGGAACGGATAGTTGTGACTGGTGGTTTACCGGCAACGCTGTCCTGCTGGATACGAGCGGGCGATATACCACGCAGGACACACTGCACGAACAAGATGCCCGCGAATGGAAATGTTTTATTGATTTGTTGAAAAAATATCGCACACGCCAGCCGCTGAATGGTGTCATTGTGACCATTAGCGTGGAAGATTTATTCAATCCATCCAAGAAAGCGCTTGATCAACACGCTTATTTATTACGCAGGCGGTTGTCAGAATTACATACCCAGTGCAAGATCCAGTTTCCCATTTATGTCATCATCACCAAAGCTGATCAACTGAAAGGGTTTAGTGCGTATTTTAGCCATTTCGACAAGGCACAACGCGATCAAATCTGGGGTTTCAACTTTCCATGGAATAAAACCGACTGGGATCTGAACGCCGTTTTTGAACAACAGTATCGTTTGTTGCAAGAACGATTAGATGCAGAATTACCCCATATTTTATTGCACTTGAATGCGCCCCGGCAATGCGCCGAAAGTTACCTGTTTCCACAACAATTCGCTGCATTACAGCCATTGATAGCACAATACCTTGAAACCGCATTCGCTAAATCAGGGTTTGACATCCCCTATTCACCACGCGGACTTTATTTCTCGAGTGGAACACAGGAAGGTGCGCCGTTTGACAAAGTCATGGAGAAATTTAATCACGATCTCCAATTGCCGACAGATAATGACAGCAGTTCATTATCATGGGGAAATGTACCTTCATCCGATCCCACGGCTGCTCCTGACGCTTATTTCCTGAAAAATTTACTGGAAAATATCTTTCAAGAAGCGGGGCTTGCCAGTCAAAATCGTTGGTGGGTTTATAGGAACCGGCTATTAAGGGGATTAGGTTATACCATTTTGGTGGTGATTCTGGGGTTAATCATTAGCCTGTTTTTTATCAGCTATAACAACAATAAAAATTACCTGATGGAAGTTCAGGATAAAATTTTCCCGATCCTGAGCCAAGCCGCTGAATTAAAAAAGAGCACTAATGACATTGATATTTATACCCCGCTGCCTATTTTGAACAAAGTGGCAGATTTGAGAAAAAGTCAATTCTTTTCCCTCGATGATCCTCCCTGGTCATATCAAATGGGGCTATATCGCGGAGAGCAAATCAATAATGCCAGTTTGACACTGTACACAGAAGCACTACAAACATTACTGCTGCCACAGGTCGTATCATTAATTACGTCTCAATTACGCCAAGACAACGGTACGAATACAGATAACATTTACAATATATTGAAAGCGTATCAGATGTTATGTCAGGCTCAACATTATGACGGTCAGTTCTTGCATCACTGGGTCATGCAATATTTGCAGGCACATTCAACATTCACTATCTCACAAACGCAATTACACCAAATTGATGGTCATCTGAGTCAATTACTGGAGTCTCAAGTTGTTACGTCTCCCTATCTTTGTGATAACCAACTGATAAGGCAAAAGCAGATACTACTCAGCAATATTTCACCGGCACAACTCGTTTATACCCATTTAAAACAAGCGTTATTGGATAATGCCGATTTACCGCCAGTGAACTTGGCAACGCTCGCTGGCCCCGATGCTGGATTGATTTTCTCACGCATCAACGGTACACCGATCACTCGCGATATATCGGGCATGTTCACGCCGGCAGGATATCAAATGGGGACGGGTAAAAAACTCAATACCTTAATCGATAAGTTGTACAGCCAAAACACATGGATACTGGGTCACTATACCGGAATAGACAATACCGGAGTACACAATACCGGAGTACCAGACACAGAAACCCAAACGCCAAAAGAGATTAATCTTTTAGTACGACAATTTTATATCCGTGATTATATTGAACAATGGGATAGTTTTCTGGCCGACATCCATCTCAACAATATTGACAACTTAGGGCAACGCGCCAATATCATCCAGTTATTGGCTTCAGATTCTTCCCCCATGCGCAATCTGCTCATTAATATCAGTAAAAATGTCAATCTGGATGAAGGGTTAAATGCCGGCAAGCTCGATAAAAAAATCGGTAATTTGGTCAGCCGTCAATCGGGGGCATTGACAAAAACTGTCTCTGATCAATTATTGCCAGAAAATAATCAACTCACACCAGAACAAATACTGAAAGATCATTTTGCCCAAATCGTTGCATTGACAAAAAGTTCTGATGACAAAAATAAAAATATTCCCTTTGATAATATCCTCAGTCAAATCGGCAAATTACACGAATATCTCAATTCGGTGCAAAATGCGGCCAATATGGGAATACCGGCACCCCCGGATAAAATTATCACACAACTCCAAACAACAGCGGCGCATCTGCCGGTGCCATTTAATAACATCATTTCTTCCCTGGCCGTGGGTGCCAGCAGCGATACACAATCCAGTAACGTAAAGAGTCTCAATCAGCAACTGAACGCCGACGTCCGAAGTTTTTGCCAGCAGGCTATCGCCAACCGCTATCCGCTGACACAACAGGCAATGGGCGATATAAAAAACGATATAAAACCGGATGATATGGCCCGCATGTTTGCGCCACAAACGGGTATCATGGACAGCTTCTTCCAGAAAAATCTCATGGGGAAAGTCGATACTTCTCACGCCAATTGGCGCTTTATTCCGGGAATGGATGGCAAAGCGTTGCCGGGCAATGAAAGTTTCCTCAAGCCATTCCAACAAGCCCGGATTATCCGGGATACCTTGTTCAGCAGTGGCTCGAATATCCCTTCATTCCGTGTCATCGTGCGTACCATGGGTATGGATAAAGAGATATTAAGCATGATCCTGGATGTTGACGGCCAACAATTGCAATATAGCCACGGCCCACAAGTTTCACAGTTACTCAATTGGCCCGGCCCCAATGGTAATAATCAGGTGCGTATCCAATTGAATTTAGAAGATGGTACAACCGCAAGTTTAATCACTTCCGGTCCGTGGGCATTAAATCGCCTAATCGACCATGAGCAATTCGCCACACGCAATCCAGCCACCGATAATAATGTAAAACGCAGTGTGACATTTAAAATTCAGGGTCATCATATTTCATTGGAATTTATCCCAAACAGTATTTTCAGCCCGTTTCAACTTCCCCATTTCACTTGTCCCAGTCTAATGAATTGAGAAGAAATTAAAGCAGTTTTCATCATAGCGACACACGCAAAACAACAATTTTGGCGTGTTATTTAAGTGGCATATTCAACCATCAATAAGGGCAGCAGGTTATTATGAACATCGACGCCTTACTCGAACCCATCAGTATTGAATCGCCTTGTGGGGAGGATCTGGAGTATGACCCTGAATTTATGGCATTGGAGCAATCCCTGTATGGAAAAACAGAACAGCAATTTGGTGATGTGACCATTCCAGCAGAGCCTCCTGATTGGGTACAAGCAGAAAAACAAGCCATTAACCTGTTAAAGCGCACCAAAGATCTGCGTATCATCATTGCGCTAATACAATCATGGCTGGAAACTCGGGGATTATGTGGCTATGCCGATGGCTTGGATTTGCTTCAACAGACACTGGAACGCTATTGGGACGAGGTGTGGCCGAAATTGGAGTTTGAGGGAGAGTATGACCCCTTGTTTCGTCTCAATATCCTTGCGGCTATTGAGGATGATTCCCCCCTGACTTACCAAGTACAACGCTCTATTCTACTGAAAAGTATTTCGAAAGAATTATCGTTGCAGGAAGTTTATTCATTGCTCGACGGCACAATCAGTGAAATTCATGGCTATACCGGTGGGCGTTCCCGATTGCAGGAAGAATTAAAACAGCAGGCCAATAGCCCTGAAATTCTGGCAATCATCCGTATTCAACATTACTTGATGACAATACTCGACATTATTCGCCAGCAATTATCAGAAAGTTATGCTCCTGAATTATCCCGGTTATTAAAACAATTAAATAAGGTAATTGAATTTTGTCCTGCGCCCGAAAAAACAAGTGATAATGCCAAGGCGTCAGACAGCCAACATCATTTTCAAGCAACGACATTATTTGCAGAACAGGCAATGACGGAACAACAAACACCGGCATCACCCCATTCAACCAACAAGGTATTTACTTATTGGCATGAAATTGAAGCCAGCAACCGAGATGAAGCACGCATGTTATTGGAAAAGGCTAAAAACTATTTTCTCATCCATGAACCCAGTCATCCCGCTCCGCTCATGATTACTCGTATTCAACGGTTAATTGATCGTGGCTTTATTGACATTGTTTATGATCTTGCTCCCGATGGGTTAAATCAACTCGAAATTATTTTGGGTCGATTGGATAATTTTGATCCGAATTAATTATCGGACCTCGAACAATCTGTCTTATCAAACTCTTTATCGTTCATATCTTATTAAATTAGCTAGTGATACTCGTCATTCTTCAAGATGTATTTATTATCTCCCCTCCGTGCGAGGGACATAATAAGCTGATTTCGTCTTGCGGGTATATTAGCCGTAATGGAGAATTTGCCATGAAATCCAGTGGACAAAAATTTATTGCCCGGAATCGTCCTCCACGCGTACAGATTGAATATGACGTCGAACTTTATGGTTCAGAACAAAAAATTCAATTACCGTTTGTGATGGGGGTGGTAAGCGACTTAGCAGGAAAACCATTAGAAGCGTTACCGGAAGTGAGTGACCGAAAATTCATGGAAATAGATATTGATAACTTTGATGAGCGCATGAAATCAATACAGCCTCGTGCTGCTTTTCAGGTAGACAATACGTTAACCAATGACGGAAAACTGAATGTCGAATTAATCTTTGAAAGAATGGAAGATTTTCAGCCTGATGCGATTGCCGGAAAAGTAGAACCCCTGGCCAGGCTACTGGAAGCGCGAACCCAACTGGCAAACTTATTATCCTATATGGATGGTAAAAGCGGCGCTGAACAATTGATCGCCGATATCCTGCAAAATCCTGCCCTGTTGAAATCACTGGCCGAAGCACCCAAACCCACTGACAGTGACAGTTCCGCGAATACAGAAAATGCTAACGCCGAAGAGGCTGAAAATAAGGAGTAATGAATGAGCACAACTGAACAAGACACTGAACTTCAGCAAGAACAGGCTCCGAAAGAGTATACGCCTGATGAACTGGGTGTATTGCTGAATAAAGAATTTCGTCCACAAAACGACCAGACACGAAGTGCGGTTGAAAGCGCAGTAGCAACACTGGCACAACAGGCGCTGGAAAATACGGTAACGATCTCCGGTGATACCTACCGAACCATTCAAGCCCTCATTACCGAAATCGATAAGAAACTATCACAGCAAATTAATCACATTCTGCATCATGATGAATTCCAATCCTTGGAAGGGGCTTGGCGTGGGTTACACTATCTGGTCAATAACACAGAAACGGATGAAATGTTAAAAATCCGCATGATGTGCATTTCCAAAAAAGAGTTAGGTAGTACGTTAAAACGCTTCAAAGGCGTCAGTTGGGATCAAAGCCCTATCTTTAAAAAGATCTATGAAGCGGAATATGGTCAGTTTGGTGGTGAGCCTTTTGGTTGCCTTATCGGCGATTATTATTTCGATCACACCGCACCCGATGTTGAACTTTTGCGTGAGATATCCCAAATTAGTGCCGCGGCACATTGCCCGTTTATTTCAGGGGCGGCGCCCAGTGTGATACAGATGGAATCCTGGCAAGAGTTATCGAATCCACGCGATCTGACCAAAGTTTTCCAGAATACGGAATATGCCCCTTGGCGCAGTTTACGTGATTCTGAAGATGTGCGTTATCTGGGATTGACGTTACCCCGTTTTCTCTCACGTCTGCCTTATGGTAATAAAACAAACCCTGTTGATAATTTTAATTTTGAGGAGGTGACCGAAGGCCCGACCCACAGTAACTATACCTGGGCCAATGCCGCTTATGCCATGGCGGTGAATATCAACCGTTCATTTAAATTGTATGGTTGGTGTACATCTATCCGTGGCGTAGAATCCGGCGGGATTGTCGAAAATTTGCCTTGCTACACATTTCCCTCTGATGATGGCGGCGTGGACATGAAATGCCCCACTGAGATAGCCATTAGCGATCGCCGTGAGGCAGAGTTGGCAAAAAATGGGTTTATTCCATTATTGCATCGCAAAAACACCGACATGGCCGCCTTTATTGGCGCACAATCCCTGCAAAAATCGGCGGAATATTATGACCCCGATGCTACCGCCAACGCGAATCTTTCAGCCCGTCTACCCTATTTATTTGCCTGCTGCCGTTTTGCCCATTACCTGAAATGTATTGTGCGCGACAAAATCGGAACATTTCAGGAACGCGATGACATGGAAAACTGGCTCAATAAGTGGATAATTAATTATGTTGATGGTGATCCTGCAAACTCTTCCCAAGGAACCAAAGCACGAAAACCGTTGGCAGCCGCAGAAGTTCAAGTAGAAGAAATCCCCGGTAACCCGGGATATTATCACGCTAAATTCTTCCTGCGTCCCCATTATCAATTAGAAGGATTAACCGTTTCTTTACGTCTAGTATCAAGATTGCCTTCATTAAAAGGCACCTAGTTTTCTCCTATCAGCAAAACCACTCCCTGTCATAATATGATGATTTATGACTTTCCATCAATATATCACTGTTACCAAAACAACCAAATACATTATCCTGCATTCAATATTATTGATTGATCATTATTTTTATAATAAACAATATTTGAGGTGTAACTATGTACGAAAATAATGCTTTCGTTAAATTCGATGGAATTACGGGAGAATCAAAAGCTAAAGGTCATGAAGATTGGGTCGGCCTTCAATTCTTTAGCTTCGGCATAATAAATTCTACTGCTACTGATCTCAACGTACAGTCTTTCGGTTCAGGTAAAGGTATTTTACGTCAATTAGCTCTTAATATTAATTATGACAAGGCGTTAGTGACTTTACAACAATACGCTATCCTTGGTAAACATATTGCGACAATAGAGATTGATATGCTTCATGCCGTTGGAGATAAGGATCCTAAAATATGGGCTAAATATACATTAACCAATACTTATATTACTGAGATCAGTAATGGACAACCTTCCGATAATTCCGCAGTGCTTGCCGTAAGACCGCAAAAAATTAAAGCCGGCTACACACCCGCAGATTATACCGGTAAGCCACAAGCTGAAGTCACCTGGACTTGGGATCTTCAATTGCAGACCATTGAATAGTCATAGTTATATATTTTACTTATATAACATACTACCCATCACCTCCCTGCGGGGAGGTGATGTTCCACCAACCAACAATAGGCATCCATCATTATGCGATTCACCATTGTTAAAAATACCGGTACAAACCAGCCGCAACAACTGAGTTATGATTTTATCCCACCCGGTGGCACCATTGGCCGCAGCCCGGATAATAACTGGGTTTTGCCCGATGAAGGGCAAGCTATAGCGCGTTTACAGGCCGTTGTATCTATTTCCATCGATGACGAATGCCGTATTACCAATCGGGGAGCTGCCCCTGAGATTTTGTTAAATACCCTCCCTATGGCACCTGATCGCCAAATAGAAGTCCGTGACGGTGATATATTGAATATCGGCGATTACCAAATTCAAATTATTAATATCAACCCCATTAATATCCATCAAAGTGCGGGCAAGCCACCACTGGCAACTATCCGTTCGCTGGGAACCCAACAAATCTTTCAGGAATTAAATGACCATAATCCGTTGATAAAAACTCCACAGCAGCAGGAACGCAATCCAATAAACCCCCTCGAACACATGGAGACAATGATTGACCTGGATTCTCTGCAATTCCGAGCCACTGATCCGGTGACGATGTTTAATGCAGATACCGATCGCCAGCAAGAGAATATTTTTACTGACAGTACGCCCAGTACTTTGTTGCAACAGGGCAAACCGTCTGATAACCAAGATGAAAAACAGGAAATTGATCCACTGGTTTTATTCTCTGATAAACCGATACGAAGAGTTAAAAATGATCCTCCCTTAAACAACCCGATGCTGGATAATGCTGAACCGCTGATGGCCTTGGATGATACGGTGTTTTGCAATCATCAATATGGTGCCAAAGATCCTCCTTTCTACAGTCCCTCCGAACGTCTGAATATCGACCCCATTGCCTATTCGCCTGATCCTCACCAAGTAAATAATGTTAAAGAGGAAATTAAATTAGAAGGAAAACTCTTGGCCGCTTTACTGGATGGTATGGGACTCAGTCATATTCAAAGCCCACAATTCGATGAAGATGCAATGTATAAATTGGGAAAATTACTCAGCCAGTTATCACAAGGCATTATCGCGCTTAACGCTTCCCGCACGCTGCTGAAATATGAGACTGATACGGGAGTAACCCAGATTCTGTCGGATGGCAACAATCCATTTAAACTCCTGCCTTCCGGCCAGGCGGTGCTGGTTCAAATGTTCGGCGATCATATGCCCGGATTTATGCCACCAGAACAGGCAACACGCGATATTTTAGTCGAGTTACAGGCACATCAATTAGGCATCATTGCAGGATTACGTACTGTCACAAAAGATATTTTACAACCCCTCAGGCCTTCAGTTATTGAGCAAAAAGCACGGGAAACCAGCCATCTTCCCCGCTTATCATTATCATCAACCTATAAAGCCGCTTTATGGGATTATTTCACCAAAGATTATCAGAGGATCATGATAAAAATTGAGCAAAATGCTCCCCTGCTTGGTGAAAATTTTCAACACTCTTATGAAGCAGAAATGACCCGATATAGAAATACGCAAAATCCATCAAAAAATAAAAAATAAAAAATAAGAAAGTGTCCGGTAACGTTGAAATGTCATTTAATCGATAACTGATACCTAATAAGAATAAATAATGAAAGACAATATCACTTTATTACATGGTGGTTATCATTCCCGCAAGATTCCTGCACGGATAACTGCCAGGGACAGAATGCAATCTTCTTTACTTGACCGGCTGACTGACCATGAGCCTGACGAAAATAAAGAAGCCGTTAGCAACTATTTATTATCACACAGAGCCTTTCGCCAAAATGTACTACGGGATTTACAGTGGTTACTTAACAGCATTAATAAAGAACCTGATGAAATTCTTTATTTCCTCCCTGAAATACAACATTCCACTTATAATTTCGGCATCGCGCCATTAGCAGGTAAAAATATATCTGATATCGAATGGCATGATATCCAAAATAAAATCATTAAAGCCATTCATATTTTTGAACCCCGTATTATTCCCAATGAACTGCAAGTCAATTGCATTTCTGACATCAAATCATTGTCTATGTACAATATATTATCTATCGAAATAAAAGGGTTTTTATGGTGTATCCCCTGGCCAATAGAGTTCCTGTTTCGCAGTGATATCGATTTAGAACTCGGTTATTTCAGCATGAAAGAAGCCGGATAAAAATATAAGGGAAACGTGATGGATAAATTGCTGAAATATTATAACCGCGAGTTGATGTATTTACGTGAAATGGGCAAAGAATTTGCTGAACGCTATCCCAAAATTGCCAATCGTTTGGGCATGCACGGCATTGAAGTTACCGACCCCTACGTTGAACGTCTGATAGAAGGATTCGCTTTCTTGACTTCCCGCATTCAATTAAAAATGGATGCCGAATTTCAACATTTTTCCCAGCATTTATTAGAAATGCTTTATCCCAACTATCTGGCCCCTACGCCTTCAATGGCCATTACAGAACTCCGGCCAGATATGAGCAAAGGCGATATCAGCCACGGTTTTCGGGTGCCACGCGGCACGGTTATGTTTTGTCAATCACTGAAGAACGACGGGATTACTTTACAATATTCCACCACTCAGGATGTCGTTTTACAGCCTCTTAAGCTGCAAAAAGTGGAGCTGGGCAAGATCCCGGCCAACATTCCCCTGATGGGATTAAATCTTCATCAATATGGCGCTGTCAGTGCATTACGCATTCGTCTTGCCTGTAACGGAAAGTTTTTTCTCCACGATTTGGATATCAATAAACTGACCTTTTTCCTTTCAGGGCCGGATATTCAGTCCCAGAAATTGCTGGAACTGATGATGGAACATTCTGTCGGTATGGTATGCCACACGCCGGGCGAAACGCCGCAATATTTGGCATTGCCTGATATTTCTCCACATCATGAAGGGTTTGATGACGATCAGGCGCTATTGCCCAATGATCCCCGTAATTTTAGTGGATATCGTCAAGTTCAAGAATATTTCGCCTTTCCCGTTCGTTTCCAGTTTTTCAGTATTCGTGGTATGCAATCTTTGCTCAAGGAAACCAAGAACGAGACGGAATTCGAGCTTATCCTGCTCCTGAACAAAATCGATAGCAGCTTAGAGAGCCTGATCGATACTTCCTATCTGGCGTTGAACTGTACGCCGGTGATTAATTTATTTCCCAAAACGACTGAGCGGGTCACGGTGGATGAAAGTAGCAATGAATATCATCTGGTCGTGGATAATATCCGCCCGCTGGATTACGAAATTTTTTCCGTGCAACGCCTGCATGGTGTCGATGCACAACATAGACAAGAATGTCTATTTCGCCCTTTCTGGTCAACCAACAGCGATGACAACGGCAATTACGGCGCTTATTTCTCACTGCGCCGGGATCCGCGCATCTTGTCTGAACATGCTCACCATTATGGCACCCGCACCAGCTATATCGGCACAGAAGCCTTTATCTCAATTGTTGATGAACATCATTCCCCCTGGCCCAACGCGTTAAAATACCTGAGTGCCGACGTGATGTGCACTAACCGGGATTTACCCGTCATGTTGCGACAACAGGATATCGATAGCTTTGTTATGCTGGATTCCATCCCCATCAGTCAAATTGGGTTTATCAAAAGGCCGACGATCCCGCGTCCTGCGCTGGCAGAAGGTTCAATATCATGGAAATTAATCAGCCAATTGCAGATGAATTACATGAATTTTATCGATCAAGATCAAGAGGGCACTCAGGCACTACGACAATTATTGCGTCTCTATGCCGATCTTGCTGAACCCGCCGTCGTGCGTCAAATTAATGGCATACGCCACTGCGCATTAAAAGAAGTCTATCGTCGGGTATCCGGAGCGGGACCTATCGTTTTTGCCCGTGGTGTCAGCATTAAACTCGACGTTGATGAGCAAGAATTTGCCGGCACCAGCCCTTGGCTTTTAGGCAGTGTGCTGGAAAAATTATTCTCGCGGCTGGTCACCATGAACGCTTTTACTGAAATGACCCTGCACAGCCAGCAACGGGGGCAGATCGGCTTCTGGCCTGCCCGTATGGGCAACAAGAAATTGATATGAGCGTTGAGTGAACAAGCCAGCCCAGTAACAACTTAACAAAGGGTGGGAATAAATGAATATGAAGACAGATGTCATTGCCATTCATCGTGTATGCCGCTTACCAACGTATTTCTGGCAACAACTCGCTCAGGCTCCTTGGCAATTTGATCTCTTTCAAACCTTGCGTCGCATTGATGCCCAATCGGGCAAGTATTATCGGTTGGGAACAGCCCCATTACCACGATACGAGCCTTTACGTTTGGGACAAGAAGCGTCAATGGCCTTCGCACCTTCCACAATATCCAAAGCCCATCAGCTAAAAAATTCAGAGTTATATGAAATCCTTATTTATAGCTTCGGCTTATTTGGCCCCAATGGACCATTACCGTTACACCTGACTGAATATGCCTATTCACGGAAATATAATTATCAAGATCCCACGTTGGGTGACTTTGCCAATTTATTCCATCATCGACTGATACTCCTGTTCTATCGGGCTTGGGCCAATGCCCAGCCCACTTCGTCATTAGATCGACCCGAAGATCAGAAATTCTGTCATTATCTGGCTTGCCTGACAGGCATGGGATTACCGGCTCAACAGGAGATCAATGCGGCGAATGGCAATCGTATCAGCAGCCATGCCCGTTACGCTTTGTCTGGTCATCTTTCCCGTCAAGGACATAGTGCGGAAGGATTGAGGAAAATATTGCTCTTTTATTTCAAGGTGCCCGTCAGAATTGTCCAAAATGTTCCACAATGGCTGAAAACCGAAACTCAGGATCAGGCTCGGTTGGCAGCAGGACGTCATATTCCCTGTTTAGGCAAATCGGCAATTTTAGGCATCGCAGTATACGATATTCAGCATAAATTCCGTATTGAGTTAGGGCCACTCACGCGTGCAGAGTATGACAAATTTCTGCCCGGACAGCCGAAATCCCGACAAGTGCGTGATTGGGTTGACCAATACTTAGGTATTGAATATGTGTGGGATATTCGGTTGATACTTGATAAATCGGACATAACAGAAATGTATCTGTCAGAAACGGTGCAATTGGGTCTAAATAGCTGGCTGGGAAAAGTGCAAAAAACCACCCATTATGATGACTTAATCTACAGCCCAGAATCTTCCCAAATGAATTAATCACGATTTCCCATCAACACCACTTATTGCGGGTTATAGAGTTATGTCAGAAATCAGTCGTTCTGTGCTCTTTGGTAAGCTCAATCGTGTCCTATTCACCTCACTGGAACAGGCCACCACTTTCTGCAAATTGCGCAGTAATCCTTATGTGGAGTTGGTACATTGGCTACATCAGCTCATGCAGCAGCAAAACAGTGACTTACAATCGATTATCCGTTACTTTGCATTGGATGAGGCCACGCTGACAAAAGATATCATTGCCGCGCTGGATCGCCTGCCACGCGGTGCCAGTGCGATCTCTGATCTCTCCGAACATATTGACAGTGCCGTAGAACGTGCTTGGGTGTATGGTTCATTGAAATTTGGCGTTGACAAAATCCGTAGTGCACATTGGCTGATTGGCATGTTAAAAACCTTCAATCTGCGCAATACCCTGAAAGCCATTTCCCCACAGTTTGAACAGATCAATGCAGATACGCTGGTCGATAATTTCAACGCTATCTGTGGCAGCAGCGATGAAGCACAAGAGAGTGAACGCTCCCCCCATCTATCCCCCGACCATTCCCATCCTACAAAACAATCCACCGCTGAGAGTGCCCTGCGGCAATATGGGCAAGATTTAACCGACCGGGCGCGTAATGGTGATATTGACCCGGTATCAGGGCGTGATGAAGAGATCCGCCAGATTATCGATATTCTGATGCGCCGCCGGCAAAATAACCCCTTGTTGACCGGCGAAGCCGGGGTGGGAAAGACCGCCGTCATTGAAGGGCTGGCTCTGCGGATCGCCGCCGGCGAGGTTCCTCCTCCCCTGCAAAATGTCCAACTTTGGTTACTGGATATTGGCATGTTACAAGCTGGCGCCGGGATCAGGGGCGAATTTGAATCCCGCTTGCGCAAAGTCATTGATGAAGTGCAATCCAGCCCGATCCCCATCATTCTGTTTATTGATGAGATCCATACCCTGATAGGTGCAGGCGGACAACAGGGAACCGGTGATGCGGCCAATTTACTGAAACCCGCATTGGCACGAGGTCAGTTACGCACACTTGGGGCAACCACGTGGTCAGAATACAAGAAATATATTGAAAAAGATCCTGCCCTCACCCGTCGTTTTCAGGTTGTCCAAATTCATGAACCCGATGAAACCAAAGCCCTTTTGATGCTGCGTAGTCTGGTCAGAACGCTGGAAAATCATCACCGTGTCCTGTTATTGGATGAAGCTGTTGACGCTGCGGTACGTCTCTCCCACCGCTATATTCCGGCCCGTCAGTTGCCAGACAAGGCCGTGGCTTTGCTGGATACTGCCTGTGCCAGAGTTGCCATTAGCCAACACGCCGAACCCCCTCAGTTGGAAAATTGCCGGCATCACATTGAGGCGTTGAAGATTGAATTAGACATTGTTGAACGGGAAGCAAAAGTCGGCATCGGCAACCCGCAACGATCAGGCATCATCCTCAATGAGCTGGCCATATTAGAAGAACAGCGGATTGAGTTGGAAAATCGCTGGCAACAAGAACGCGCACTGACGGATAACATTATCCAACTGCAAGCCCAACTGCATGGACAGTCAATTCATGAACAGCCCCTTCATGAACAGCAACATGATGATATTAATGCCCGGCATGCTGAGCTGCTGGCATTACAACAACAGTTAAAAACGCGGCAAGGAGAGAATCCGCTGATTTTTGCTTCGGTAGACAGCAATGTTGTTTCTGCCGTGATATCAGACTGGACGGGTATCCCGCTGAGCCGCATGGTAAAAGACGAAATTGATGCGGTACTGCACTTGGCGGATACCCTTAACCAACGTGTCATCGGGCAATACCATGCTTTGGAATTAATTGCGAAACGGGTCCGCACCTCACGCGCCAAATTGGATGATCCCAATAAACCCGTCGGCGTGTTCATGCTCTGCGGCCCTTCCGGTGTCGGTAAGACTGAAACCGCGCTGGCACTGGCAGAAACCTTGTATGGTGGGGAGCAAAATCTGATTACCATCAATATGAGTGAATTTCAGGAAGCGCATACGGTATCGACGTTGAAAGGTGCTCCGCCGGGATATGTAGGCTATGGTGAAGGCGGAGTATTGACCGAAGCCGTGCGGCGACGCCCCTACAGTGTGGTATTACTGGATGAAATTGAAAAAGCCCATTCTGATGTACATGAAATTTTCTTTCAGGTCTTCGACAAAGGTTGGATGGAAGATGGTGAAGGCCGCCACATTGATTTTCGCAACACGATTATCATCCTGACATCCAATGTTGGCGCGGATTTAGTCAGTTCGCTCTATTTACAACAGAATTCCACGCCAGATCCAGAAAAACTGACCACCGCCCTGCGAAACCCCCTGCTGCATGTATTTCCTGCCGCCTTATTAGGCCGTTTGATCGTGATTCCCTACTATCCGTTGAGCGATAAGGTGATGGCAAGCATTGTTTATCTGCAATTAGACCGAATCAAAAAACGTTTACTGGAAAATCATGATATTGTCGCAACATTTGATGATGCCCTGATTGCGTTTATTGTTGAACGATGTACCGAAATCGAATCGGGTGGCCGTATGGTCGATGCCATCCTGACCAACTCGTTGCTACCCCAGATCAGCCAACTTTTGCTCTCTGCCAACGCGAATGATCAACAATATCGTCAACTGCAAGTTTCTCTCAAACAAGGTGAATTTCAGTTCCGGTTTATGGACTGAGGTCAGATACATTGATTATCTCCCTGTGACGCAGAAAGATAATCAACTGTTTTTGTCTTGCGGGCTACAACCTGACGTTTATCAGTGACATATAGATATATTTATCAATGATTAGATGTGGCAGTTTTCACATTCAAGTAAAAAAACGAAAGAAAACAGCGAGGCCGAAATAAAATTTGATAGGAAGAAACCGTGTTTTTTTCCCACTTCTCAATGAACAAGCTTTACGGGCACCGTAGATAATTCTATTCTGTAAAATAATAGTTGAACGTGCGTGAACCCATATTTTCATACGGCTCACCTAATCAAGCCTAATAATTACAGGAGGTTTTATGACTACAAGGTCTGATATAGAAAAAGGAAGACTGGTTTATACAGAGAAGTTAGGGTGGGTAGATTTGGGGCATGCTCAAGGTGATGATGCCAGATTACTTATGGCAGCGATAAATAAAGGCGCTGATAGATGTACCAGAGACAGGTACTTTATTGTTAGATATGTCCAATATATGGGGAAAGGACGTAGAAATGGAACATCTATAAAAACAAGGTGGCAAGTCAGGGAAAATTTATCATTGCATGATAAAAAAAGAGTCGCTCTGACTATTATGATGTATACAACTCATTCATTTGAATCCTACCAAGATTCTTTTCCGTTTAATTGGGTGACAGACAGTGGTTATAGTGGTGAAGATTTAGCCTCTAATTTACTGGGTTTTTATCGGGCTGTGAATGGCATTGATTACTTGCCACAGTTAGGCGTCGTCAGTAAAGAAAAAGCCTTTAAGCGATGGGATTATTATGGACCTATAGGTAAATATAAGAATAAAATTTTTAAGCCATTATTATTTCCCGATCCGGAAAAATACCCCAATAATGCCAAGCCTTATCATACGTCTCTGCCTGGTTTTTTAAATACCATATCCCCCATCAGTGACATCAAAAAAGGCCAAGATTTAATACTTATTAGCGACTTAGCTTATGTTAACATAGGTAAGGAATATGCCGGGATTACGCTTGAGTAGTTTTATAAGAATCCTTGTTTTCATATCCATTTTCATTGGTTGTGTAGTGATTTTTTTTATGTCACTTGCAAATGTTAATTTGTCATATACAAAAAAAAATTTCATTTATTACAATATGTTTACCTTTGATGAAATTAAACATATTCCTTTAATTTCAAATGATTACATCATACTCTATGATTCTCCTGATGGTACATCAACAATGACTAACGATATTGTTTTTTCAAATGTTAATTTAGATAGTGAAACCGAACTAATAAAATATGTTGAGAATATGGGATTCGGAAAATATTACGACCAATACTGGGGTGATGAACGTTGGCAAAAAGATGACATAATAATCACTATAAAACAAAATGGTACTAAACGTACCATTTTGTTTTCAGTTGAGAAGAAATAAAAAATGGGCCGGCGGCAGAGAATTCTCCCATAAGAGATTAAAATACATTATCTTCTCTTATACTGTAACCGGATGTTCCTGCCATATGATGTGTCCACGTTATGCTATCATATGAAATAGTTATACTCTCATATGGTTGCATATCATTGTGACTGAGTGAGTTGGGATAGTGTATTGAAATATTTTTTATGGTGGCGTTAGTTAATTTTATTGAATAAAACTTTTCCAGTCCTCCTGACGAACTGTTCCGATATATATCAATATCACATTGAAAACTTTCGTTATTTGATATTGCAACGCCTAATAGCGGAGAGGATTTGTCAATGGGTTTTGTTATAATTATGGGCTGGTGATTGACGTTTTGTTCCCGACTTATATCATGATCAACCGAATAAACTAATATTTTATCTTTATGCTCTTCCTGGTATTTATTTCCTATTGAGTCATATGTTGAGCATCCGGCCGATATCAGCCCCTGTTTTTTACCTTTTATAGTCATATAAATAATATTAGCCACACTGTTTCTCCTGAGTATTTTTTGGACACAACAAAAACGCAGGATAACGTATTATTTTATCGATGGCATTGATTAAATTTTAAAAGCTTACGCATTCAATTTAATAGATGACCCACTATCTTTCTTTGGGAAAGTTGCCTATCAATATTGAATTAAACAATTATCAATATTCGATCATTCAGCCAGAGATTATCTCTGGCTGAATATTTAACAGTCAATCGCAGCTATTATTCATCATCTTCATGTTCAACTGCGGGTTTTTTACCACTCAAGCCATATTCACGTAATTTATTGGCGATTGCGGTGTGAGAAACACCCAGCCGTTTTGCCAGCTTGCGGGTACTGGGATAATGGCGGTAAAGACGTGTCAATACTGAGCGTTCAAAGCGCTTGCTGATGTCATCCAAAGAACCCACCAGAATATCTTCATTAAATGCCACCTCAGTCTCCCGTTCAGGTAACTGAATATCCTGCGGGCTGAGTTTGTTGCCTTCAAGTTGAGTCAATGCCTGATATATGGCATTGCGAAGCTGCCTGACATTTCCCGGCCAATGATAACCACACAAAAATGAGGCTAAGTCGGCAGAAAATTTCGGTTTAGGTAAGCCCTGTTCTTGCGCAAAACGGGTTACAAAATAGTCCGTCAATGGCATGATATCCGCCTGACGTTCGCGCAAAGGGGGGATTGTGATAGTTAAAACATTCAGCCGATAATAAAGATCTTCTCGAAACGCCCCTTTTTGCACCAACTCAATTAAGTTTTTCTGAGTGGCACAGATAATGCGGACATTCACTTTAACCTCATTCTCTTCACCGACTCGGCGAAATGTTCCATCATTTAAGAAACGAAGTAATTTAATCTGCATCTGTGGCGACATTTCACCAATTTCATCCAACAAAACCGTGCCGCCATTCGCCTGTTCAAAGAAACCTTTTTTGCCTTCCAAGGCATTGGGATAGGCTCCCGCCGCATAACCAAACAGCTCACTTTCGACCACATCATCCGGCATAGAAGCACAATTTAATCCCAGAAAAGGCTGTGTTCCCCTTGCACTGCGTAAATGGCAGGCTTTGGCAAATTCATCTTTCCCTGTCCCTGTTTCACCGATAAGCAGTAAGGGGGCATCAAGCATTGCCATTTTACGGGCCTGTTCAACGACATGAACCATTTTGGGGCTGACAGCAATAATGTGTTCAAAAGCGCTGCCATCATTGACGATTAATGGTTTGGGCGACGACCCGATATGTACCACTGAACGCTGCTCACCGCCAGAACGTAACATAATCACCGCCCCTACACACCTAATGGTTTGATTTTCATTCATCAACTGCATAGGGATAATATCCATCCCATAATCTTGTCCTTTGATGGATAGTTGAGTTGAATGGGGTTGATGATGTTCACTTTCAAGCCAGTGCAGGAAAGGATAATTGCTGATCAGATGACCTATGTTTTTTTGGTTAATTCTTTCTTTACTGAAACCGAACAGTGCCAAAGCCGCGGAGTTAGCCAGTTCAATATTGCCTTTCATGTCAATTGAAAAAATAGGCTCAGGCACCGATTCCAACAGTGTCCACATCGCCCTGTGCTCTTTCTCTGACGGCATGAAGGCCACCGTCCTGACATCAATGACACCATTGATCCGGCGAATTTCTGCCATCAATCCACGGAAGATATTGAAGTCAATTTGAGTAAAATTAAGGTAAATACGACGTGCAGGAGAAATTTCAATTCCTTTCAGGTCAATATTTCGTAAAACCAGTAAATCAAGTAATTCGCGGGTTAACCCGATTCGATCCTGACAAGTCACTTCCAATCGCATTTTTCTGACCTTATTGACACGATGTTCTTAACCGCCTGAAATGTTACCCGCTAAGCTGCAATAGATGAAGCCCTTGTCAGCAAAAGTTTACAAAAAAGTAAGATGTCAAGCTGGGATAACAGTTATCGTGAGTTGGTTACTTGCTGTTATCCGGGGCTTTGGCTGGGCTTTTGTTTTTCACGGGTAACGTACTTTTGAGTTGAGCGAGCAACTGGTGGCGAAAATCCCCTAATTTCGGCTTATCTCCCTCAATCCACGGCAACGGCCGGCACAACTCCATGGCCTTGATGCCCAAACGCGCCGTCAGCAACCCGGCACCGATCCCCTGTGCAGCACGTGCAGAAAGGCGCGCCGCAATATCCTGTGACAACCAGTCCATCCCCACTTCTCTCACTAATTCCGATGCCCCGGCAAAGGCAATATTCAGCAGGACTAAGCGAAATAAGCGAATACGGCTGAAATAGCCTAATTCAATGCCATAAAGTGCGGCAATGCGATTAATCAGTCGAATATTTCTCCATGCAATAAAGGCCATGTCCACGATCGCCAAGGGGCTGACAGCGATCATTAAAGCCGATTCCGCCGCAGAACGGCTGATCTCTTTTTTCGCCTGCCTGTCCAAGACAGGCTGCACTAATTGACTGTACAGCATGACAATTTCACGATCATTGTGGGTTTCATGTACTGCCGCCTGCCAACGCTGTAATGCCGGGTGTTGTTGCTCAATACCCGCTTGCCCTGCCAATTTTTCACAAAATTGTTTTCCCTTGCCGATGCCATGACTTTGCAATAGCGTTTTCGCAACATCTCGCTCTTCTGTACGCTGGCGCAACTGGTAAAGGCGTCGCCATTCCCTCATCACGCTGCCGATGCCCGCAAAAACAATCATGCTGCCTGCCGCCGTCATTCCCAGTGCGATCCAATCCTGTTGCTGCCATGCTTGATATATCCAATGAACACACTGGGCAACAACACTCACGCCCAATAGCAACACCGCACCGGAAAAAACTTTTCGCCAAAAACTGCGTTTCGGTTTTAAAGCGGCATTCACTGCACCTTCAAATTCACCTTCTCTCTCTTCCGCGTCCAGCTCTGGCATGGCCGGATAGAACGCTTTTTCCTGCTCAGTGAATTCTTGTTTTGGTTTCAGTGGTGGCGGTGACGATGTTGATACCCGATCGTCAAAATCCATTCTCGGTTTCAGGGGGCCGGTCATGTTAATTTGTCTCCCAATAAAAATTCCATTGCACTATCCATGCGAATATGGGGTAACGGTGTATCTGCATTGATTTGTCTTGGCCGGAATGATTCGAAATTAAACCCTTGTTTTTGCCAGAATTCACGATTTGGCAAGCGCTGTGGTACATCTCCCGGAAAAAACGTCAGTAATTTATCATCCGACAGGCGATTGCCCTTGATGGCAGGGATTTTCTCCCCTTGGTGGATAACCATGCCGTTCTCTGTTGCCTGAACAGATGCCAGTCCCACACAATCCATGCTGATCCCTTCAAATGCCGCATTTTGCCACGCTTCCTGTACCAATTGCTGTAAAAGTGAAACAAGATTGGCATGTTGATCTGCCGTAATATGATCCGCTTTGCTGGCAGCAAACATTAATTTATCGATGCAGGGCGAGAATAAACGACGAAACAACGTTCGTTTGCCATAATGAAAACTCTGCATAAGTTGGGTCAATGCAAGCCGCATGTCATTGAAGGCTTGCGGGCCACTATTCAAGGGTTGTAAACAATCCACCAGCACAATTTGCCGATCAAAACGAAGAAAATACTCTTTATAGAACCCCTTGACGATCTGATCACAGTAATAAGCAAAGCGGTCACGCAACATCCCTATGTTGGTGTGTTTGTCCGCTTTTGCTAATTGCGGCTCCCCGATTTTGTCAATGTCCGGCCACGGGAAAAATTGCAACGCCGGGGCGCCCGCCAGATCCCCCGGTAAAATAAAACGGCCGGGTTGAATAAAGTGCAATCCCTGTTGCTTACACTGATGCAGGTAATCGGTGTAAGCCTGAGCGATTTTGGCCAGTAAATTTTCATCGGCAGGTGCCAATGGGTCACATTGCTGGCATAACGCTAACCACGGTTTTGCCCAATTAGCCCTTTCCCCTTTCAGTAATCCCAGCATATGCCGTGACCACGCCAGATAATTTTGTTCCAGCATGGATAAATCCAATAACCATTCGCCCGGATAATCGACAATTTCCAGATAAAGGGTGGACGTTTCTTTGAGGTAACGAAATAAGGCATCTTCTGAACGATAACGCAGTGCCAGGCGTATTTCACTCACGCCACGTGTCGGCGTTGGCCAGTGAGGGGGAGTATCATGTAATTCTGCCATGTTTTCATCATAGGCAAAACGAGGCACCCCAAAATCGCGCTGCGGCACACGTTTCACCCCCAGTAAGCGCCCATCGCGCACGGCAGAAAACAGGGGCAATCTGGCACCACTGTGAACATGCAGGAGTTGGTTCACCAAAGAAGTGATAAATGCGGTTTTTCCACTGCGACTTAATCCGGTTACCGCCAGTCGCAAATGACGGTCCATTCCACGATTAACGAGCGCGGTTAGTTCGTTTTGCAACCGTTTCATGTTGCTCCTAAATGGGAATACCGTGGATCCGTTTTATCCGGCCAGTAACATCGGTAAAATTTGACATTATTTCCGCATTTCCGCTGTTACTGGTCAGATACCCTATTTTTCTATTCTGGTCGCCTGTCTTCAGAGTTGGCGGAAGCGGCTGCGCACATTGTAAGTCTCTGACGTAATATAGCGTTCCATTTGACGCAGGCGCGCTTCGTTCGCTTTCAATTGGTCGTCTACTTCATCCAACATACCCTGTGCTGATAGCCCGCTATTTTTTTCCCCTGCCAAATATCCCGCAGGTGCGGGATCCATGACAAAGGTCAGGATAATATAAGCCAATACCGTTATGCCAAATAACCCAAAGAATAGTGATAATACCGTGATAGTACGAATCAGCGGAGCGGGTACGTTAAAATAGTCTGCCAGCCCGGCACAGACTCCTTTAACCACCCCCTGCTCTGGCAGACGGTAAAATTTCCGGCGATATTGATTTGACATTATGACTGTCTCCAATTGGGATGCTCTGCGTCAAGAATATCTTCTAACGTTTTGATCCGTTCCTGCATACGCCTGGCGTTCTCTGTCAGTTGTTCCAAACGCTGAACTTCACTGCTCCCTAACTGGCCTCGATTGCTGTTGTGGTTGCTGTAATGCAACCACAACCAGATGGGCAAGACAAAAAGCACAAAAATGATCAGCGGGATACCAAGAAATATATAGCCCATTATCTTTCCTTAGTGATGTATGACATTTGTCATCATTGTGGATCTTTGCTACTCATTTTAGCTTTCAAGGCCGCAAGTTGTGCATTGATTTCATCATCGGCTTTCAATTCGACAAATTGCTGTTCGAGTGATTTCTGTTTACCTAACCCAAACGATTCCGCTTCTGCTTCCATGTGGTCTATCCGGCGCTCAAACTGTTCGAAACGTGCCATGGCTTCATCGATTTTGCCGCTATCCAACTGACGGCGGACTTGACGCGAAGATGCCGCCGCCTGATGGCGCAGTGTCAATGATTGTTGCCTTGCACGCGCTTCTGTCAATTTATTTTCCAGCTCAGTCACTTCGCCTTTAATGCGTTCCAGCGTTTCATCCAGAATCGATAGCTCGTGTGTGAGTGTTTCAACTAAGCTACTGACTTTTTGTTTTTCAATCAACGCAGCACGCGCCAGCTCTTCTTTACCCTTGCCCAGTGCCAGCTCAGCCTTTTCTTGCCAGCCATCGATCTGGCTTTCCCCGATACTGATACGGCGAAAAAGCTGCTTTTGCTCTGCCAGCGTGCGGGCGGAAGTCGAGCGGATTTCCACCAGCGTGTCTTCCATTTCCTGAATCATCAAACGGATCATTTTTTGTGGATCTTCTGCCTTATCCAGCAGAGAGGAGATGTTAGCGTTCACGATATCAGCAAAACGAGAAAAAATACCCATAGTCATAAACCTCTTTCATTAGAATGTATGTATGTTATGCCGGTGTATTGTCAGAACGAATACAAGGTGCACGGTAAGACGCATAATTAAATACAAGATACATGCCAACTTTTTTATTTTACTTATCCAATTGAATTACTTAAATAATTTTTATTTGCTTTTTTCTTCCAATCAGCTAATTTGGTTAAATCAACCAACTTTTGGCGAAAAATACCATGTCTCAGTTTATTGATAACCTATTAGGTGAAGCAAACTGTTTTATTGAAATTTTGGAACAAGTCTCCGCATTGGCAAAGCTGAATAAACCGGTTTTAGTACTGGGAGAGCGGGGAACAGGCAAAGAGTTAATTGCCCGTCGCTTACATTATCTTTCCCCGCGTTGGCAAGGCCCTTTTATTTCGCTGAACTGTGCAGCACTCAATGAGAATCTGCTTGATTCCGAACTGTTTGGTCATGAAGCCGGGGCATTTACCGGCGCCCGTTCAAAACATCAGGGGCGCTTTGAACGGGCTGATGGCGGAACCTTGTTTCTTGACGAACTCGCTACGGCGCCCATGCAAGTGCAGGAGAAACTACTGCGTGTCATTGAATATGGTCATTTGGAGCGTGTCGGCGGTACTCAATCATTACAAGTTGATGTACGTTTGATCTGTGCAACCAACGAAGATTTGCCGGCGATGGCTGCCAACGGGAAATTCAGGGCTGATTTGCTCGACAGGCTGGCGTTCGACGTGGTTCACATTCCACCATTGCGCCAGCGGCAACCGGATATTATGTTACTGGCGCAGAATTTTGCGATTCAGATGTGTCGTGAGTTGAACCTGCCCTTTTTCCCCGGGTTTACTGACAAGGCCAAACAACAGTTACTTTCCTATCCCTGGCCCGGCAATGTCCGTGAATTAAAGAATGTTATCGAACGTTCCATTTATCGGCATGTTATTGATCTAAATGATATTGATCAACCTAATCACCGTGAAAATAAATTAAATACGATCATTATCAACCCGTTTTCCCCATTACAGCCATCTGTCCCACCCTCCACTGATAACGAAACTATCCCCTATTCCCTTCCCCAATTACCGCTCGATTTAAGGCAGTGGCAAGACGATAGCGAAAAGCGTTTGATCATACGGGCCTTGACAGAAAGTCAATTTAATCAGAAAAGAGCGGCTGACAAACTTAATTTGACTTACCACCAGTTACGCGGATTAGTCAAAAAACACCATATTAATGTTAACAACAACTAAAGAGAGGTCGTTCAGGCAAGCGAACGCGATATAGGCGGAGAGATAAAAAAAAGTAGCCGGCACCCGAGCCGGCTAATAAAAATACTGGAAGCAATGTGAGCAATGTCGTGCCCTTCCTGAGATGACATGTTACAAGGTGTCTCTCCGAAAGCACATGAGAATGATAATGCTTCTCAGTTATTTTTGTAAAGCACTTTATTGAGAATATTTCTCACTCTCGTGATCTGACCGTTGTTTTTAGCAAAAAGCGTCAATTAAGTTACAATGGCCAAACTCTCTTTTATGACTGACATTTTATATGCGCTATTTGATTTACTGGATCATATTATTGATTTCCGTTCCGGCTCTGGCGGCCAAGAATGCTATTCCAGAAACGCTTGCGGAACCCATCCCAGAATCTACTAAAACGCTCCCAGAATTGAGGCCACCCCTCCCCTCAGAAAGCCTGTCTCATATTTCAGCGGACTTACGGCAGAACAGCTTTATCTATTGCGTTAATGGCAATTTGAGTACGTTTAATCCCCAAATGGCGATCAGCGGCTTGGCCGTGGATACGCTTGCTGCACAAATTTATAATCGCCTGCTGGGGGTTGACCCCCTGACCTATCGTCTGGCACCTGAACTGGCTACGGATTGGGAAGTTCGGGACAATGGGGCGACCTATCGCTTTTACCTGCGCCATAATGTTGCTTTTCAATCAACCGCTTGGTTTACCCCAAGGCGCACGATGAACGCAGATGATGTCGTTTTCAGCTTTCGCCGCGTCTTCGATAAAACACATGACTATCATGATGTTAATGGTGGTTACTATCCCTATTTTGATAGTCTGCAATTTGGTGATTCGGTCAAGGATATTCGGAAAATTGACAAATATACTGTCGAGTTTCGCCTCAATGCCCCTGATGCCTCTTTTCTCTGGCATCTGGCAACCCACTATGCCCCGATCTTGTCTCAGGAATATGCGCAAAAATTGCAGCGAATGAATCGACAGGAACAAATAGATTGGAAACCGGTCGGAACAGGTCCCTTTATGCTGGAAAATTACCAACTGGACCAATTTATCCGCCTTGTCCGCCATGATCACTATTGGAAAGGCAAGCCACGCATGGAACAAGTGATTATCGATACGGGCGCAGGCAGCACAGGCAGGATCTCAAAATTGCTCACGGGGGAGTGCGATGTATTGGCTTATCCCGATGCTAATCAGTGGAACATTTTGCATGATGATCCCAATCTGCGTCAGACATTACGTTCAGGCATGAATATCGCCTATCTTGCGTTCAATACCAGTAAGCCACCGTTGGATCAGTTAGCCGTTCGTCAAGCCATTGCTTACGCCATCAATAACCAACGCCTGATGAAGTCCATTTACTATGGCACGGCAGAAACAGCGGCCTCTATTTTGCCTCGTGCATCATGGGCGTATGATAATCGTGCTGAAATCACTGAATACAATCCTGAAAAATCCCGCAAGATCTTAAAAAATCTGGGATTAAGTGGATTGGAATTAACGTTATGGGTGCCAACGGCTTCACAAGCTTATAATCCAAGCCCCCTGAAAATGGCAGAACTGATTCAGGCAGATTTAGCACAAATTGGTATTAAGATTGCTATCCGCCCGGTCGAAGGCCGTTTTCAGGAGAGCCAATTGATGGATAAGACTCACGATATGACGCTGGCAGGCTGGTCTACAGACAGCAATGATCCGGATAGTTTTTTCCGTCCATTATTGAGTTGTGCCGCCATTGCGTCGCAAACGAATCTAAGCCGCTGGTGTTATCCGGCTTTTGATGATGCTCTGCATCAAGCCTTGTTAAGTCAACAACTTGCTTCACGCATCAAGAATTATCATGTTGCACAAGGAATTCTCGCGCAACAATTACCCGTATTGCCACTGGCTTATGCGATGCGTTTGCAAATCTCGCGTTACAATATTAAGGGATTGGTACTCAGCCCGTTTGGCAATAGCGCCTTTGACCGGGTCTACCGTGAACAGGAACCGCCTATTTCCGATGAACATAAAAAGGGAAGCAAATGATTATTTATATCTTACGTCGTTTGCTGCTTCTGGTTGTGACGCTGTTTTTTCTTTCATTAATCAGTTTCAGCCTTATGTATTTCACCCCTCATGGTACGTTGAGTGGCGCGTCGCTGTCAGATGCCTATGTCTACTATTTCCATAGCTTGCTCCAATGGGATTTTGGTATTTCCAGAATTAATGGGGAGCGCATTATTGAACAACTGTATGCGGTTCTTCCTGCCACCATGGAGCTTTGTGTTCTCTCTTTTTCCATCGCGTTGTTAATCGGTATCCCGCTTGGGATTATTGCGGGTGTCTGGCGCAACAAAAAAGTCGATATTATTATCAGCACATTTGCCTTGTGTGGTTTTTCCATTCCGGTTTTCTGGCTGGCTTTGTTGCTGACCCTGCTTTTTTCACTTTATTTAGGCTGGCTGCCTGTTTCGGGACGGTTTGATTTGCTCTATCGGATGGAGCCTGTCACCGGTTTCGCACTGATTGATGCTTGGCTGTCAAAGTCGCCTTATCGCAATGAAATGATCATGAGCGTTATTCTGCATATGATCCTGCCTGTTATTACGCTGGCCGTCGCCCCGACCACTGAGGTTATCCGTTTGATGCGTAATAGTACGGAGGAAGTTTCAGGCGCAAATTACATTAAGTCAGCAGCAACGCGGGGTTTATCACGGCTAACTATCATCCGCCGTCACTTATTGCATAATGCCTTGCCGCCTATCATTCCTAAGTTGGGATTACAATTTTCAACCATGCTCACATTAGCCATGGTGACAGAACAAGTTTTTAACTGGCCGGGTTTAGGACTTTGGCTCATCAATGCTATCCGCCAGCAGGATTATTCCGCAATCTCTGCGGGCGTCATGGTAATAGGAACATTGGTTATTTCAGTGAATATTCTGACAGATATTATTGGAGCAATGGCTAATCCCCTGAAGCATAAGGAATGGTATGCCTTTAGATAATTTTTACCGGGAAAAGAAAATGCCGTCGCCATTGAGAGTGATCTGGCGATTTTTCTATGCTGATATATTGGCAATAACGGGCTTTTATGGGGTATTAATTTTAATTGCACTGAGCCTGTTAGGGGATTATCTGGCCCCATATCCGCTTGATCAACACCTTATGGCTCAACTTATGCCACCTTCATGGTCGTATCACGGCAATGTCGCCTTTTTCCTTGGCACTGACGATCTCGGCCGTGATATTTTCAGCCGGTTATTGATTGGCACATCATCCACATTTGGCGGTGCATTGGTTGCCACTGCATCAGCAACCATTGCAGGATTAATCATCGGTAGCCTGGCCGGAATGACTCATGGATTAAGGTCGGCAATGCTGAACCATGTCCTTGATACCTTGCTCTCTATTCCTTCATTGCTGCTGGCGATTGTTGTCATTGCTTTTGTCGGCGCCAGCCTACATCATGCCATGATTGCCATTTCGCTGGCATTGATGCCAAGAATAGTGCGTACTGTTTATACTGCGGTGCATGATGAACTGGATAAAGAGTACATTACCGCCGCACGCCTGGATGGCGCATCAAACTACCATATTTTACGCTACGCCGTTTTTCCCAATATCACTGCGGTGATAGTGAGTGAGTTAACCCGTGCTCTCTCCATCGCGATCCTTGATATTGCTGCGCTGGGATTTCTCAATCTTGGGGCGCAGTTGCCCTCTCCCGAATGGGGAGCAATGTTGGGAGATTCATTAGAATTGATCTATGCCGCCCCTTGGACTGTGATGTTGCCCGGCGCAGCCATTATGCTCAGTGTCCTGTTGGTTAACTTACTGGGTGACGGCCTTCACCGCGCGATTAACGCAGGAGTCGAATAATGCCATTGCTTGATATTCGAAACCTCACGATTGAATTTATGACAGCAGAAGGTCCCGTCAAGGCGGTTGACCGAATGAGCATTTCACTGACAGAAGGTGAAATACTCGGTTTGGCTGGCGAATCAGGATCAGGTAAAAGTCTGATTGCCAAGGCGATTTGTGGTGTTGCAAAAGAAAACCTCAAGGTAACCGCTGATCGTTTTCGTTTTAACGATATTGATTTATTGCGCCTGACACCGCGGCAGCGCCGTAAGGTGATTGGTCACAATATTTCAATGATTTTTCAGGAGCCGCAGTCATGTCTCGATCCCTCAGAAAATGTGGGTAAACAGATTATTCAATCTATTCCCGGATGGACGTATAAGGGCCGTTGGTGGCAGAGAATTAACTGGCGAAAACGCCGAGCAATTGAGTTATTGCACCGCGTTGGTATTAAAGATCACAATGACATTATGCGCAGTTACCCTTATGAATTAACAGAAGGTGAATGTCAAAAAGTGATGATTGCCATTGCACTGGCCAACCAACCACGATTGTTGATTGCTGATGAGCCGACCAATGCCATGGAACCCACGACACAGGCACAAATCTTCCGGTTACTGTCGAGCCTGAATCAGAATAACAACATGACTATCCTGTTAATCAGTCATGACCTGCAAATGATGAGTAAACTGGTCAAACGCATCAATGTGCTGTATTGCGGTCAAACAGTGGAAAGTGCCACCCCCGATGAGCTGCTGGTGAAACCTTACCATCCCTATACGCAAGCGCTGATCCGTTCAATTCCTGATTTTGGTAGTCCGTTACCGCACAAAAGCAGGCTAAATACGCTGCCCGGTGCTATTCCATCACTGGAACATCTGCCGGTAGGTTGCCGCTTGGGGCCACGCTGTCCTTATGCACAGAAAACCTGTATTGCAACCCCACGATTACGGGTGATTAAGAACCATACATTTGCCTGCCATTTCCCTTTGAATATAGAGGAACCGTAAGTGGTTGAGACATTACTGGAAGTGAAAAACCTGACGAAAACATTTCGCTATCAAACGGGGTTATTCCGCCGTCATCAGCTTGACGCCGTAAAACCCGTGAGTTTTACCCTGCAACCGAAAAAAACACTGGCTATCCTTGGTGCAAATGGCTCCGGTAAATCTACATTAGCGAGAATGTTATCGGGGGTGATTGAGCCGACTTCAGGTGAAATTTTGATTAATGACCATAAGCTGTCTTACGGGGATTACCGCTATCGCAGCCAGCGCATTCGCATGATTTTTCAGGACCCCAGTACCTCACTGAATCCTCGTCAGCGCATTGGTCAAATCCTGGATATGCCGTTAATCTTGAATACAGATCTATCCCCCACCGAACGGGAAAAACGTATCAACCAAACATTGCGTCAAGTGGGTTTATTGCCAGATCATGCCAATTATTATCCACATATGCTCGCATCAGGGCAGAAACAGCGTGTGGCGTTGGCACGGGCGTTAATATTGCAACCACAAATCATCGTTGCAGATGAGGCCTTGGCCTCCCTTGATATGTCGATGCGTTCCCAAATCATTAACTTGATGCTGGAATTACAGGAAAAACACGGTATTTCATATATCTATGTCACCCAACATCTCGGCATGATGAAACATATCAGCGATCAAGTGCTGGTGATGCACCAAGGGGAAGTTGTCGAACGTGGTAATACGGCGGAAGTTCTGGCTTCTCCGCTGCATGATATTACACGCAAATTGATAGCCAGCCATTTTGGTGAAGCCCTGTCTGCCGAAGCATGGCGACAAGATATCACCTAATGTTTTCATTGGATGTATTTTAATCACTGATCGGAACAGCATGGGAAACTAACCCTATTTGCCTCCGGCGTGGTAGAATCGTCCCCGTTTATTCATCATAAATACCGCAGTCATGGTGAGATATTTGTTGTTGCTATGTCCCCATGACTTTTGGTGTTTGGTCACAAAGAACAATTTTGATCACAAAGAACAATTAAGGATACTGCTATGGGTTTCATGACCGGCAAGCGCATTCTCATTACTGGCGTCGCCAGCAAACTGTCTATCGCTTATGGAATTGCCAAGGCAATGCACGATCAAGGAGCAGAGCTGGCTTTTACCTACCAAAATGACAAGTTGAAACCTCGTGTCGAAGAATTCGCTGCATCCCTGAATTCAAGCATCGTTTTGCCATGTGACGTGGCCGAAGATGAAAGTATCGACGCATTGTTCGTTGAACTCGGTAAAGTCTGGCCTAAATTCGATGGTTTTGTTCACTCTATCGGTTATGCACCGGCGGATCAGCTTGATGGTGATTATGTTAATGCTGTCAGCCGTGAAGGCTTCAAAATTGCACATGACATCAGTGCGTATAGCTTCGTTGCCATGGCGAAAGTCTGCCGTAATATGCTGAATCCGGGTTCCGCCCTTCTCACCTTAAGCTACCTGGGTGCAGAACGTGCAATTCCTAACTATAACGTCATGGGTCTGGCGAAAGCCTCCCTGGAAGCAAATGTGCGTTATATGGCCAATGCCATGGGTGCTGAAGGGGTTCGCGTTAATGGTATCTCTGCTGGCCCAATCCGTACTCTGGCGGCTTCTGGTATCAAAGATTTCCGGAAGATGCTGGCACACTGTGAAGCAGTGACACCGATCCGCCGCACTGTGACAACAGAAGATGTCGGTAATGCGGCTGCCTTCTTGTGTTCAGATCTGGCCGGGGGTGTTTCTGGTGAGATCCTGCATGTTGATGGTGGTTTCAGCATCGCTGCCATGAATGAGTTAGAGTTAAAATAAATAACTCACCGATATATTAAAGAGAGTCCCACCCATAAATTATGGTTGGGACTTATCGCTATAGGCCGGAAGCATCATTTCACGGACAATTTTCAGTATCAGTCTATTTTTACTGCATGAAATTGATGTTCTGGAGTGACCATCCTATCCTGCGCCGCAACAATCTGTAATTCATATTCCTCACTCTTTTGTGTTTCCAACATCACTTCGTAGACTGCGGCTGCGACATGTTCTAACGCCGCTTGCAATGCTTCATTTGTCAAAGACGGGCTTTTCAACAGATTAACGAGGAACAAACCACTGGTTAAGTCACCAACACCAACTGGCTGACGTGCTCCCGTATCAATTAAAGGGCGACTAACGTGCCAACTATGTTCTTTCGTCACCAAAAGCATTTCAAAACAATCTGCCTGATAACCTGCACGGCTTAAATGCTTAACCAATACAATCTTAGGACCTTTTTCACATAACTCACGAGCGGCGGATATCGCTTGTTCTACATTGCCAATTTTCCGCATAGTCAGTGTTTCAAGTTCCAACAAATTAGGGGCAATAATATCACTGTCAGGTAATGCTTTTTCACAGAAGAATTCAGCAACCCCGGGGGCAACGATACATCCTTTTTCTGGATGCCCCATGACAGGGTCACAAAAATACCACGCATCAGGGTTAGCTTTTTTAACCTGCTTCACGATATCAAGGATAACATTCCCCTGCTCCGCAGAACCAATATAACCACTCAAGACTGCATGACAGGAGGCCAGTTTATTAATTTCACCAATTCCCTGCACGATTTCAGTCAAATGTTCCGGCGGCATCACACAGCCACGCCATTGGGGATATTGGGTATGGTTTGAAAATTGCACCGTATTTAATGCCCATACGTTCACCCCCATACGACGCATCGGAAAAACAGCCGCACTGTTTCCTGCATGACCAAAAACAACATGAGACTGAATTGAAAGAACATTGTTCATGATAAGGCCTAGTTTATTATTTTTGATTTATGAATAGATAATAAATAGCCTTCCAAAATGGTCGATCACTTCTTTACTCCTCACTCCTCGCAACGCAAAGAATAAGGAATCTTCATAATTTGAGTGGATCACTATTATGAAAACCTATTTGTTTATCAAGATGCCAGATACATTAAGGGCAACATGATTGTTGCCCTTAATAATATATTAATTAGTTATTTCCAATTGATAAGGCAATAATGTTTTTTGCCACGGCGTAACAAACTATAACGCCCAAACAAACGATCACGCTCGGCAAATACATACATAGGTTCGGATTGTTTTTCACCGTTGATGGAAACCGCATTAGAACTAATCATGGTACGGGCCTGCCCACGGGAAGGGACAAATTCGGCTGCGACCAGTGCTTGTTGCAGGTCAGCCTCTTTTTCAAGTTCAATGGCCGGCATGCCATCTTGTGCCAATTGAGCAAAATCATCTTCAGTCAGATCAGCAATGGCCCCGGAGAACAAACTCTCAGTGATACGCTTCGCGGCGGCAAGACCTTCTTCACCATGCACCATACCAGTCACTTGTTCCGCCAGTACATATTGGGCACGTGGCGCTTTACCGCTGTGCTTATCTTCTTCTTCCAGTGCATTAATCTCTTCAATGTCCATGAAAGTAAAGAATTTCAGGAAACGGTAAACATCCGCATCTGCCGTGTTAATCCAGAACTGGTAAAATTTGTATGGACTGGTTCTTTTCGGATCTAACCAAACGGCTCCACCTTCTGTTTTGCCGAATTTCGTTCCGTCTGATTTGGTGATCAGTGGCACCGTCATACCAAACACTTGTTTTTGGTGTAAGCGACGAGTCAAATCGATACCGGAAGTAATGTTGCCCCATTGGTCTGAACCACCAATTTGTAATTCAACACCATATTTTTCGTTCAAGTTTGCAAAGTCATAAGACTGCAATAGGTTATAAGAAAATTCGGTGTACGAAATACCAACATCATCACGGTTAAGGCGCTGTTTCACCGCTTCTTTGTTGATCATCTGGTTTACGGAGAAGTGCTTACCGATATCACGCAAGAAAGCCAGTACATCCATTTGGCCAAACCAGTCGTAGTTATTGGCTAACTCTGCACCATTTTTACCCTCAAAACTCAGGAACGGGGAAACCTGATTACGAATTTTCTCAACCCACTCTTTGACCGTATTTTCTGTGTTTAATTTGCGTTCAGTTGCTTTAAAGCTGGGATCACCAATCAAACCTGTCGCCCCACCGACCAACACAATAGGCTTGTGCCCAGCAAGTTGGAATCGTTTTAAACACAGCAAGGGAACCAGATGGCCCAAATGCAAGCTGTCAGCGGTAGGATCGAAGCCACAATAGAGAGAAACCGGACCTTGCGCCAGTCTCTCAGCTAACGCCCCTTCATCCGTTACCTGGGCAACAAGGCCCCGCTCTTGCAGTTGTTTAATCAGGTTATTGCTAGACATTAATGACTCCATCGGTTTGTATACTTTACCTATATATCTATACCCTGCTTTCACGTTGCTGCTTTGTTATACGCCGCCACTTGAAATCTATTGGGTATATAAGCGTCTCGTTATAAATCAAGTGCTATAGCATAAAACGCCCGTAATATAAGTGCCAGTATTAAAAACAGTAATTATTCCTTCACTTTGCAACTCACGGCCTGATCGACTGTTTAAGGAGCCAAACGGTCAACATGCCACTTATCGCCTTCACGCTGATACAAAAAACGATCATGAAGACGATGAGCCCCCCCCTGCCAGAATTCGACTGAATCAAATTCGACCTTAAATCCTCCCCAAAAGCTGGGGAGAGGGACTTCACCGTTCTGGAATTTCTGTTTCAACTCCAAAAATTTCCCTTCCAAGATGCCTCTGGCAGAAATTTTCGAGGATTGCTGAGACGCCCACGCTGCAATTTGGCTATCCCTCGGACGACTATGAAAATATTTCATAACCTCAATCGGGGACAGACGTTCCGCTTTGCCGAGAAAACTGACCTGCCGTTCCAATTGATACCAAGGGAAGTGGAGACTGATCCGATTATTCTGGGCCAGATGTTTTGCCTTACGACTACCAAGGTTGGTATAGAATACCAAGTTATGCGCATCAAAATGTTTTAACAGAACAATGCGCTGATAAGGTTGCCCTTGTTCATCCACGGTCGCAATGCACATTGCCGTCGGATCAATGAGCTTCGCTTCACAAGCCTGTTTTAACCAATGCTCAAAAAGTTCAATGGGCTCTTCGGTAAGATCTTTTCGCCTTAACCCACCACGTATATATTCGCGGCGCAGTTCTGCGATAGCCATTTCATTATCTTCTGACATTTCTAACTCTCGATTTATTAATGAGTATTAGCATATCATTGTTATCTGCTAGCTAACTGTCTTCTAATAAGGATTATCTGTTAACCGACTATGATTCAACCGATTATCCTACAACCGGGTAAATTGCCCCTAAAATCGTTTCTCTATCCGCACCAGTGACGGATGGCAAGTTACCAGACAATCCTGACAGGGTTCTGAATGCCAGCCAAGCAAATGCCAATGCTTCCATATCATCACCACTCAAACCATATTTGTCTGTCGTCGCCACTTCCGCATCCGGCAATAAAACCGATAACCGATTCATCACGAGTGGATTACACGCCCCGCCGCCGCATACCAGAAGACGGTCACATCCACCACTCAGCACAACTTGTTGAGCAATGCTTACAGCCGTTAATTCAGCCAATGTTGCTTGCACATCCACGGGGGTAACATCAGGAAAATCAGCCAACTGTTTTTCCAACCATGCCATATTAAAGTATTCACGCCCGGTACTCTTCGGTGCAGTACGTGCAAAATAGGGGTCAGAAAGCAGGGTTTGCAGCAAAGGTTCATTGACCATACCTTCGCTGGCCCACAGCGCATCTTTGTCGTAAGGTAACTGTTTATGCCGCCATGTCCAGGCATCCATCAACATGTTGCCCGGCCCGGTATCATAACCTTTAACCGCAGAATTAGGCAGAAGTGCTGAGATATTGGCTATTCCACCAATGTTTAAAATGACCCGCCTTTCAGTCGGATGACCCAATACCGCCATATGGAATGCTGGCACCAAAGGCGCTCCCTGACCACCATAAGCCATATCACGCCGTCTAAAGTCACCAACGGTTGTAATGTTAGTCAGTGCGGCTACACGGTTATTGTCACCAATCTGCATGGTAAACGGCTTTTCACCATCCGGCTCATGCCAGACAGTCTGCCCATGACACCCGATTGCTGTAATAGCATTTGCAGTCACCCCTGCTTTATTCAATAAACCTTGAACAGCTTCTGCAAAGAGAGTACCAAGCTCATAGTCAAGTCTCCCGACCATTGATAATGTCGTCTGCTGCCCCTGACAAATGGAAAGTAATTTTTGCTTAAGATCTTGCGGAAAAGGATGGCTATAGCTGACTTGTTGAGTCACAGCTTTATCACTCATCTCCGCCAAAATAACATCAACCCCATCCATGCTGGTGCCAGACATCACACCAATATAGCGTCCTGACTTCATAAACATTCCCCTATTAAAATAATGGATTACATTTAACCTGTGGATGACATTCAATCTTGCGTAAACTATAAAGCACATCTATTCGGACTATATATGTTTAATCAACATTATTAGAGATAAAATCTGAGTTTTGGAAAGCTCTTCACAAAACATGCTAAGCTTTTGGTCAGGAATTATTCCTTCCAGAGTTTATTGTAAGCATTTATTATATTATGTAGAGATACACCATTAGTGGCCGACAAATTGATGAATTCTGCTGCTGACAAGGGTGTTTTAGTATCTGCTGCTGACAAGAGTAGCCGAACGCTTGGTTATCAGTTTATTACCAAGCTTCCCTATCGGGCATTAAAATTAGGAGTAACTATGTTAAAACGTTTCCTGGTTGGTGTAGCTGTAGCAACCACGTTATCGGGTTGTGCAGACATGGGAGCACTTTCTAGTGATACTTACTCTATTAATCAGGCCAAACAAGCTCAAACAGTAACCTATGGCACCATTCTGTCTGTACGCCCCGTTAAGATTAAAGGTAACCAAGCAGGTGATCCTAATATGTTAGGTCTCATTGGTGGTGCTGTTTTGGGAGGGCTGCTGGGTAATACAGTTGGTGGTGGCTCTGGTCAAAAACTTGCTACTGCGGCAGGTGCCATTGCTGGCAGTATGGCTGGCCAAGGAATAGAAGGTACTTTAAACCAAACGAAAGGGGTTGAGTTAGAGATTCGTATGGACAGCGGAAAAAGCGTTATCGTCGTACAAAAGTTAGACAACGTTGTATTCAACAGAGGGCAACGCGTCAGGATCGCAAACAGTGGGGACGCTTTGACTGTATCACCACTCTGAAATGTTCAAATAACACAAGACTAAAAATCGCGGTTTACCCGTAATGGATCTGGACCGCGATTTTATTATTATAAACTCACTTTTATATTACCTGTTTGTGCAATTGGTTAATATTTTTTTCAATTTTCTTTATTACTGAAGAAAACAGAATTAACTCATCATGAGTAATTCCCTGCAAAATTTCTTTTCTTGTCGAATCAATAACACTATCCACTTCTCTAATAAAAGTTTCCGATTCTTTGGTTAATTTGATTCTTTTTGCGCGTCGATCATTGGCACAGGTATGGCGTGTAATCAATTTCTTTTCTTCTAATTGATCAAGCGTTCTCACCAAAGAAGGTTGCTCAATACCAATCGCTTTTGCGAGCTGTATCTGTGACTGCTCTGGCGGCAGTTGGCTAATATTGTATAGAGTAACCCAATGTGTCTGAGTTAATTTCAACGGTTTCAAACGATGATCTATTAAAGCGCGCCAAACACGGACTAAACGTGCCAGATCTGATCCCAATGTCAATTCCAATTACCCCTCCTTATAATTAGAGACTCATATAACATCAATGAATTATCCAATCAATTTATTCATCTGAATAATGGATATGCACCCTATATCATGCTTACATTAGCAGAGTCAGCAATTCGCTAATTACCTAATTAGTGTCGCGTTGGCTTGTTACTCAAAGTTGACATTTTCGTCGCCCTAAAGAGCGAAATTGTACGGCACACCGAATAAAATCGCGCATTAATCCACCAACGATATAAACTGTATAAAATAATCTTCTAACTAAACTATTTATAAGTTTAAATATCAACAAAAAAAGCACAATCCCCCAAAATATATCCATTTGCACTCGGTTAAAGTTCTATAAGAATAACCGCCATCCAAATACTAATCTATATATTTTTACATTAATATCATTTTTATCTTACAGATACTGATAATGTTAAAATAAATAATATAAAAAACAATAAGATAACAAATCAGTTCTTTTTTTGTTCAATAAATACCTATTTGATAAGAAATTCTTACTGAAATGCCTAGCTTCATCAACAGACCTGATGTGTTAAAGCGACTTATGTCAAATAAAAAAAATATAATATAAGTAATGTATCATTTATTGTGGGTAATGTTTCTTATTTTTACGATCATCCTAAACTATAATTCACATAAGTGATATTTTTTAATCAATTCAGGATAAAACTAAAACAAATTGGGTTGTTGCAAGATAATCTCTTTATCTTTCTCCTTATTTCTTAGCTCCCTTAGCTGCCTCTGATGACATAAGCGCAATATTTTTCTTTTTTCATTATCCGATAGTTTCATCCACATAAAACGCTCTTCCCTGTTGCGATAACATCCCCGGCAAAAACCACGGGAATTGGATTCACAAATTCCTCGGCAAGGGCTTGGAATAGCAAAAAATTCTAATTGTTCAGCCATCTCATCCTCCTGTGCTTGAATTTATCAATTCTTTCCATAATGAAACTATTTATTGGTCAGTATAAACCTCACCTATAACATTTCAAAACAAAATAGTAACAATCGGAAATCAAATAAATAACAAACAGGACAATTTGAATTGTTTCATCTATACACGTTATAGTTGAACTAAGCATATGCCGGTATGTGAGCAAAATTTTGCAATAAAACACTGTTTCATACTAAAGCTATGTTTCGTGATAAAACTATAAAGATCAAGAGGTAATCATGCGTTTACTCCATACGATGATCCGTGTTGGCAACATGCCGCGCTCGATTGATTTCTATACTCAGGTCATGGGCATGCGTTTACTTCGCACCAGTGAAAATCCTGAGTATAAGTATTCTCTCGCGTTTGTTGGTTATACCGATGAAATCCAAGGCGCTGTTATTGAGCTAACTTATAATTGGGGCGTTGAAAATTACGAAATGGGAAGCGCATTCGGGCATATCGCCTTGGGCGTTGATGATGTTGCGGCAACCTGTGAACGCATCAAACTTGCGGGAGGGAAAGTGGTTCGTGAAGCAGGACCGGTTAAAGGTGGAACGACTGTCATTGCATTCGTTGAAGATCCCGATGGCTATAAGATTGAACTGATCGAAAATTCAAGTGCCAGCAGTGCATTAGGCAACTAATTCTATCAACAGCCACCAAATTATCGTTAAAAATTATTTACACACCGACAAAAGGGCATATCTTATTGCCCTTTATTATCCTCATCAGGTCAGCATTACTTCTGCAAGACACACCAAATTTTGTCATAATAGCCACTATTCCAGAATCAAAAACAGAATCCTGAAGCTAAAAACTGAAAATCAGATGTCTAATCAAAACGATCAAAATATGTTAAGTGGGCGTTTTCGTGGCTACTATCCCGTTGTCATTGATGTCGAAACCGCTGGTTTTAATGCACGCACAGATGCTTTACTCGAAATCGCTGCAATTACTTTAAAAATGGATGAAGAGGGTTGGCTCACACCTGCCAATACGCTGCATTTTCATATTGAGCCTTTTGAAGGCGCTAACCTTGATCCTGCTGCTCTCGCTTTCACTGGTATTGATCCAACAAATCCCTTACGGGGCGCTGTCAGTGAATACACTGCCCTGCATGCCATTTTCAAGATGATCCGCAAGGGTATAAAAGAGACGAATTGTAACCGCGCGATTATGGTCGCCCATAATGCCAATTTTGATCACAGTTTTGTCATGGCTGCGGCTGAACGTGCGGGTTTAAAACGCAATCCATTCCATCCGTTCGCCACTTTTGATACCGCCGCACTCAGTGGTTTGGTTCTTGGCCAGACAATCCTTGCCAAAGCCTGCATTACAGCGGAAATTCCGTTTGACAGCAATCAAGCACATAGCGCTCTGTATGATACTGATCGAACTGCCCTGCTTTTCTGTGAACTTGTCAATCGCTGGAAACGGTTGGGGGGTTGGCCCTTACCTTCTACTGACACCGCTCACTGCGAGGCTTAAAAAGGCAAGTCCACGCTGTAAGTAGTAACCCCATACCGATTAATGTATGGGGTTACTAAAAATATCCATCATTTAGATGAATTACTGACCTTCTTCCTGCTCACGATATTTGTCGGCAGTCTCTTTGATCAGTGTTTGTAGTTCACCGCGCTGATACATCTCAACCAGAATGTCACAACCTCCCACTAACTCGCCATCAATCCAAAGCTGGGGAAAAGTCGGCCAATTTGCATACTTAGGCAATTGAGCGCGGATATCTGGATTTTGCAGAATATCTACATATGCAAAACGCTCACCACAAGCGGATAAAGCCTGAACTGCCTGTGCAGAGAAGCCACAACTCGGCAGTTTCGGTGAACCTTTCATGTACAACAGAATGGGGTTTTCTTTGATCTGACGTTCGATTTTCTCAACGACCGTATCAACCGTTGTATCAGTTACTGTATTCGTGTTTGTATTAAAATTCGTCATTTTTTGCTTCCTTAAAACTGCAAGCGCTATTTATCAGCATAAGATAAAGATTGATTCAGAATACCACTTTCTACTCTCATTTTTCTACCGTGAACTTGATGCGGCAAATTTTTGCCATGATTTGCAACAAGTAATTCAGTTATCCTTACTTCAACTGGGTGTATCTAACCCTGTTGCCGTTCAGTTCTGCGCCAGTTCGCGGCCTGATAGCATCTTTTTCCCTGTTATTTAGCCGAAAAGTTGTTAAGATAATTATCAAAAAAGTAATACGATAATGAGATTAAATTTGCCCTACCCATGATGAGTACCTTAAGTCATGGCTTGTAGAGCCAAAAAACCCGATATTAAAAAGGAGCATGCAATGTCTTTTGAATTACCCGCATTACCTTATGCCAAAGATGCCCTGGAACCACATATTTCTGCAGAAACGCTAGAATACCACTACGGCAAACATCACAATGCTTATGTTGTAAACCTGAATAATCTGATTAAAGATACTGCGTTTGCCGGAAAATCACTGGAAGAGATCATCAAAACATCTGAAGGCGGCATCTTCAATAACTCGGCACAAGTTTGGAACCATTCGTTCTACTGGCATAGCCTGTCACCAAATGGTGGTGGCGAACCCACTGGGAAAGTCGCAGACGCCATCAACAATGCTTTCGGTTCTTTTGCCGAATTCAAACAGCAGTTTACTGACGCAGCCCTGAAAAACTTTGGTTCTGGTTGGACTTGGTTGGTTAAGAAAACTGACGGCACTTTGGCTATCGTCAATACATCTAATGCTGCAACACCATTGACCGGTGAAGACAAACCTGTACTGACCGTTGATGTTTGGGAGCACGCATACTACATCGATTACCGTAATGCACGTCCTCAATATTTGGAGCACTTCTGGGCGCTGGTCAACTGGAAATTTGTTGAAGAAAACCTTGCTTAATAAGATTAATTCTTAATACCAAGGTTAAAATAATCAGGGCAGGTTTTCCTTCATTCATGGCATCCCTATTGTTGGAAAACCCGCCCTTAAAGCAAGTGATGTTACAAATGCTTCTTCGCGATCTTAATCAGATCAGGCAAAGGCTTGCCAGAAAAACAATCATGACTAATGCACTCGCGGCAGCCAATAATCCCAATTTCAGATCTGTATCCATAGAACATCCTCAATGTGAAAATTAAGATACCTCAATACAATAAATTCCATAGGATAAATTTTAGTCGGTTATTTACCGTGCCATCTAAAAAAACCATACCCGATATTTAATCCATACTCTTTATAACATCGATTATTACTTTCACTTTTGAGCTAGATCAGACAAAATTCAAGGTTTATCGCTAACTTGTTGCCAACTATCACGCTATACATAAATATACTGGCAAACGATTAACAAATAGCTATACCCGATAGATTTCAACATTGAAAGATAAAAGGTATACCAATTAGACCAAAAGGTCAGGAGTCCTTTTTATCATGGCAACGATTAAAGATGTGGCTAAACGCGCTGGTGTTTCGACCACAACCGTATCGCATGTTATCAATAAAACCCGTTTCGTCGCCGAAGATACAAAGGCTGCGGTTTGGGCTGCGATTAAGGAACTGAATTATTCTCCCAGTGCCGTTGCCCGCAGCTTGAAAGTTAACCACACCAAATCCATCGGATTACTGGCAACCTCAAGTGAAGCACCTTATTTTGCTGAGATCATCGAATCGGTTGAAAATAGCTGCTATAGCAAAGGTTATACCCTGATTTTATGTAATTCCCATAATAACCTTGATAAACAGAAAGCATACCTCGCCATGCTGGCGCAAAAACGCGTAGATGGCTTGCTGGTAATGTGTTCTGAATACCCTGAACAGCTTTTGGGCATGCTGGAAGACTATCGCCATATTCCTATGGTGGTCATGGATTGGGGAGAATCCAAAGGGGATTTTACCGATGCAATTATTGATAATGCCTTTCATGGTGGTTACTTAGCGGGTCGTTATCTCATTGAACGCGGCCATCGTGATATTGCATCCATTCCCGGGTCATTGGCCAGAAATACCGGCGGAGGACGCCATCAAGGTTTCCTTAAGGCACTGAAAGAAGCCAACATCACCATTCGGGATGAGTGGATTGTACAAGGTGATTTTGAACCTGAGTCCGGTTATCAGGCCATGTACAAGATCCTGAATCAGAAGCATCGCCCGACGGCTGTTTTTTGCGGTGGGGACGTCATGGCGATGGGGGCGATCTGTGCAGCCGATGAGTTAGGATTGCGCGTTCCACAAGACATTTCAATTATCGGTTATGACAATATCCGCAATGCCCGCTATTTCACGCCAGCATTGACAACTATCCACCAACCCAAAGAACGTTTAGGGCAAATGGCGTTTTCAATGTTACTGGACAGAATCGTCAATAAACGTGAGGACGCACAAACTATCGAAGTCCACCCACGCCTCGTTGAACGGCGCTCTGTTGCGGATGGACCTTTTATCGATTATCGCCGCTGACAGTTAATTTTCTTGCAGCCATTCAGCATTAAGCGTTTCGCTATCTCCCAGATAATCAAGTAACCAACTTAATGCGGGTGAATGGCTCTTTTGCGACCATGTCAGGCAGCACGGGCTGTCAGGCAAAGGTTGCTCAAGTTCGAGTGAAATCAGCTTACCTTTACGGATCAACGGTAGTGCACGATGTCTGGGCACCATGCCGACACACAATCCATCCATCAGGCAATTTAACCCAATATCCCAATCAGGCACAATCAACCTCCGTTGATTATTCAAAGCCCAAGTATCACGCTTAGGCAAGCTGCGCGAAGTATCTTCGAGACATAAACTGGGATAAGGCCGCATTTGGTCATCGTTCAATTTTCCCGATATTACTGCCAGTTCGTGTTCAGGGCTGGCTACACATAGCCATGGCATGAATCCCATATCCCTGAAACTACATCGCTCACCAACGGGAGAAGCCCGTGTCGCGCCAATCGCAACGTCCACCCGTTCATCGACCAGGGCATCCCATACGCCATTGAAAACTTCAGGATAGATAAATAATTCAATATCAGGAAAATGACGATAAAAATCTAAAATTAACCGCAGCGTTCGTTCTGGTTTTACGACCTGATCAACGGCAATACTGAATTGCCCCCGCCAGCCATTGGCCACTTGTTGGCACTGGTGCCGAGTGTGATGCATTTTTTTGATAACAGAACGCGCTTCCTTGACAAAAACAGCCCCTGCTTCCGTTAAATCGACATCACGGTGACGACGTTCAAATAAAGGCACAGCCAGCCACTCTTCAAGCTGTTTTACGGTATAGCTGATAGCAGAAGGCACCCGATGAAGTTCTGACGCAGCCGCACTGAAACTTCCTGTTCTGGCAACGGCATCAACGACTTCCAGAGAGTATTCAGACCACATATATCTTCCTTTCAATTTTTTTCACAGCATGGTGCAAATATTACCGTTTCACAAGTGAAAATCATGCTATATAAAATAAGCCTAATATTTCCTTATCAACCACCACACCAAGTTATTAACACAATGACAACAAATAAAAACGCCATTCCATTCATGTTTTATCTCGCAGGCCTAAGCATGCTGGGCTATTTGGCCATCGACATGTATCTGCCCGCGTTTGACACAATGAAAGCAGAATTAGGTACATCAACAAATGCCATCAGTGCGAGCCTCAGCATTTTTCTTGCCGGATTCGCTTTTGCCCAACTTTTATGGGGACAATTATCTGACCGGTTAGGCAGAAAACCTGTTCTTATTATCGGACTTTCCCTGTTTTCCATTAGCTGTTTAGGTATGCTCTGGATCACTGATCCTGTTCAGTTATTGGTATTGAGGTTTATGCAAGCCGTTGGCGTTTGTTCTGCGGCGGTGATCTGGCAGGCTTTAGTCGTTGATAGATATGATGCAGAACAGACTAAACGGGTTTTTGCCATGATCATGCCGCTGGTCGCCCTGTCGCCTGCCCTTGCTCCTTTATTGGGCGCCTGGTTATTAACGCATAGTGGCTGGAGAATCATTTTCCTTGTCCTAATGATCGTGACAATATTGCTGTTATTACCTACCTTTTTTCTAAAGAATAAACGTACTCATACCGCAACCAATACCAATACCAATACCAATAAAAAGGCAGTTTCTTTCTTTACGTTACTCACTTCCCCGGTTTTCAGCGGAAATGTCTTGATCTACGCCTCTTGCAGTGCAGGTTTTTTTGCTTGGCTAACGGGTTCACCAACGATTTTGAAAAATATGGGTTATGATCCTACCGATATTGGCCTAAGTTATATTCCCCAAACGCTGGCATTTATGATTGGCGGGTATGGTTGCCGTATCTTATTGGAAAAAGTGAAAAGCGAAACCGTATTCCCCTTCCTGTTGGTGGGCTATGCGGTCAGCATGATCGCCATTTATTTGATTTCACTATTTAGTGAACCTTCATTTACCGCCATCCTTATTCCTTTTTGTGTGATGGCGGCAATGAATGGTGCATCCTATCCCATTGCCGTCGCCAATGCGCTGGCTGTTTATCCTCAGGACAGCGGTAAAGCGGCTGCCTTGCAAAATGCGCTGCAACTGGGCCTCTGTTTTGTCGCGAGTATGATCGTCTCCGTATTCATGGGGTCCCCTCTGTTATCGACGGCTACCGTCATGGTACTGACGGCTATTCCAATGGCTGTTGGTTATCGGTTGCAAAAACAGGGTATTAAAAAAACGGCTAAACATAAATTCAATAATTCCCCAAAAAAATAATAATTAAGAACATTATTATCTAAAGGTTGCATCATGATGTGACCTTTAGATGATTGTTTAAATGCCATTTCACTCATATACTCATACAGATTCATTATTCTAAGAATGCGGAATTTGAGGGTCTTTTGGAGCATTGAAGTTCTGTTCAATTTCAGGGTGAATAAGCAATATGTGCTTTCAGCATTATTTTTTAATAAACCTTCAAGGTTTTACATAATAAAAAACAGTTATAAAGTGACACCTCAAAATTCCATCACACAAATGTTGGAGAGTATATGAGTTCATCTTTCGTTGAAGGTAAAAAAACAATAACGGACCCTTGGTATAGGATCGCCCATGAATTGCTTCAGGAAATTGATATTGAGATCAATGGCAAGCGCCCTTTCGATATACGCATCAAGAATCCTGATTTCTATAAGCGCGTACTGAAAGAAGGTTCCTTGGGTCTGGGTGAGAGTTATATGGATGGCTGGTGGGAATGTGATCGCCTTGATATTTTCTTTTATAAAGTATTACAGGCTGGTTTAGAACATCGTATCCCCAAAAATGTCAAAGATATCTTCAAGATAATTATCTCTCGTATATTTAATTTACAATCTCCCAAACGCGCCTGGATTGTCGGTGAGGAACATTATAATTTAGGTAATGACCTTTTTACCCGGATGCTTGATCCTTATATGCAGTATTCTTGTGGTTATTGGAAAGATGCCAATACGCTGGAAGAAGCTCAAACCCATAAGCTCCGCCTGATTTGCGAAAAGCTACAACTTTCTCCGGGCATGACTTTGCTGGATATCGGTTGTGGCTGGGGAGGCTTGGCAGCTTATGCGGCAGAAAACTACGGGGTATCTGTCACAGGGGTCACGATTTCAGCCGAGCAACAAAAATATGCGCAGGAACGATGTAAGGATCTGAATGTAAAAATTATCCTTGAAGATTACCGAAACCTTAACCTCCAGTTTGATCGCGTTGTCTCCGTCGGCATGTTTGAGCACGTTGGCCCGAAAAATTATGACAACTATTTCGATATCGTGAAAAAGAACCTGAAACCTGATGGGCTGTTCCTTCTCCATACCATCGGCTCTAATATTGATAAATCAGGTTCCGATGCTTGGATCAGTAAATACATTTTCCCCAATGGTTGCTTACCATCGATAATCAAAATCGCTAAGGCAACCAATGGAAAGTTTGTTATGGAAGATTGGCACAACTTTGGGGCAGACTATGACCGAACCCTGATAGCATGGTATGAACGATTTACTGCCAGTTGGCACGAAATAGAGCATAACTATAGCCCACGCTTTAAACGGATGTTCAGTTATTACCTGAATGCTTGTGCGGGTGCATTCCGGGCAAGGGATATTCAGTTATGGCAGGTGGTATTCAGTCCGCGAGGCATTGAAAAAGGATTGAGAGTACCTAGATAGTGCTCTCCATAATTGGAATTCACAAAGCTACAGAAATAATATTTCTGTAGCTTTCTTGTTTTATTGGCTTTTACCGAATGACGTTAACGCAAGACCTATGACACGATCTCTATGACACCATTCAGAAATATTCTTTATTGTCCTTCAGTCTGTAACAATAATTTTTCTTGTTCTTTCTGAGCCATAATCCGTTCAACGGTATCTACAATCGTTTGAGTTTGTGGATCAATCTCAATATTCACTTTTGCACCCAAACGCTTTTTGCCCAGCGTTGTACGTTCCAGTGTTTCTGGAATTAAATGAACACAGAAGCGATTATTGACGACATCACCAATAGTCAGGCTAATCCCGTCAATACCAATAAACCCTTTGTGCAGGATATATTTCATCAATTGTTTGTCGTGAATTCGAAACCATATCTCATGGTTATTTTCAGAAGTGAAGATCTTGGCAACTTCCGCTATTGTAATAATATGACCGGACATCAAATGCCCGCCAATTTCATCACCAAATTTAGCCGCCCTTTCCAGATTGACTAAATCACCGAGTCTAAGTTCGCCGAGATTGGTCAGGCGCAATGTTTCTTTCATTAAGTCAAAACTGATTAAATCACCATCGATCTTAGTCACAGTCAGGCAACAACCGTTGTGGGAAACAGAAGCGCCCGTTTCAATTCCGGGTAATAATTCAGCCGGAAATTTAACAACATGAGTCCGAAAATGCATTTTTTCATCAATGGCAACTATCGGTGCTTTTCCCTGAACGATACCTGTAAACATGGGAACCTCTTTAATCATTTCATCTAGCGGATTAGTTTAACCTACTCACCGCTTTTAAACATCATTCTGTTTAAATACCACTTTGTCCATATACGCTATTTAAACATCATAATTGTCTAATACGTTATTTCGATAAACATCGTGCAACGATTGGATTAATAAAATGAGTCCTATACAATGAGGACGCTTATAAGCGATACATTTTCCATTTACATCGTTTGCTCGCAAAATATTTCTTGTTTTTCTCATTAATTTTCAATCAAAAAAGGTGTAGTACGTGCAGAAATATTTAAATGAAGCGCGTAGTTTGCTCGCTCTAGGGATCCCTGTTGTTATCGCACAGTTTTCACAAACTGCGATGGGGTTTGTCGATACTGTCATGGCTGGTAAAGCTGGTGCTATTGAAATGTCAGCAGTTGCGGTTGGCACCTCAATCTGGCTGCCAACTATTCTGTTTGGTCAAGGTTTATTGCTCGCCTTAACACCCATCGTGGCACATATGAATGGCTCCGGCCAAAGAAAAAACGTGGCAGGTCAAATCCAGCAAGGGTTCTGGCTTGCAATCTTCCTCTCTGTCTTGATCATTGCCGTATTGTATAACAGCCGGTTTGTTATCGAAGCACAACATAACATCGATCCTGTATTGGCACAAAAAGCGACGGACTTTATTCATGCCATCATGTGGGGAGCGCCGGGTTATTTGTTCTACCAAGTTTTGCGTGGTCAATGTGAAGGATTATCGAAAACCAAGCCAGCCATGGTCATTGGCATTGCCGGTCTACTGGTCAATATTCCCATCAACTACATTTTTATTTACGGTAAGTTTGGTGCACCTGAATTGGGTGGTGTAGGTTGTGGCGTCGCAACAGCAGCGGTCTACTGGGTAATGTTCCTGTTGTTGCTTGTCTATGTTAAACACTCGCCGGCCCAAAAAGATATCCAAACATTTAACAAATTTGCAGGTCCTGAATGGCATACGCAAAAACGGATTGCACTACTTGGCTTACCTATCGCCCTGGCGATGTTCTTTGAGGTGACTCTGTTTGCTGTCGTCTCGTTATTGGTTTCTCCACTCGGTGTTGTTGCCGTTGCCGGACACCAAATATCACTCAACTTCAGCTCGATGATGTTTATGTTCCCGCTGTCATTGGGAATAGCGGCAACCATTCGCGTTGGTTACAATCTGGGTACACAATCCACTGAAGGCGCAAAAATCTCCGCCTACACAAGTATTATTGTTGGCTTAATGATTGCTTGTATCACAGCAACCTTCACCGTACTGCTGCGCAAGCATATTGCATTTATGTACAACGATAACCTTGAGGTTGTTATTCTTGCCTCTCACTTGATGCTGTTTGCGGCTATTTACCAACTTTCTGATGCCGTTCAGGTCATTGGGTCGGGGGTATTGCGCGGATATAAAGACACACGCTCTATTTTCGTTATCACTTTTATTGCTTATTGGATCTTAGGGCTGCCTAGTGGCTATATTCTGGCATTAACTGATTATGTCACGAAGCCGATGGGGCCACAGGGTTTCTGGATTGGATTTATTATCGGTTTAACCGCCTCGGCACTCATGATGGGTTACCGTATTCTGTGGACACAGAAACAGCCAGCCCATTATATTCTGAAACGTTCTACTCATTAATTCAGTTCACTCAGTTACCAACATAAGGGGAAAAGCTGCAAATTCACGCTAAAAGATGTAATTGCGAGCAGTTGAACAAGAATTTGCACTTTTCCCCTTGCCAGAAAGCCCGGTGCCCGTTAATATTCGTTCCCGTTGTCAGCCACAGAAATTTAAATTGCGTCCGTAGCTCAGTTGGTTAGAGCACCACCTTGACATGGTGGGGGTCGGTGGTTCGAGTCCACTCGGACGCACCAAATATCTGACTGGCAAAAAAGAATGCGATGTGCGTCCGTAGCTCAGTTGGTTAGAGCACCACCTTGACATGGTGGGGGTCGGTGGTTCGAGTCCACTCGGACGCACCATATTCAATTCACAGCCTTACACTTTCCCTGCATTACTTTTCTAGCTAGCCAATTTTTTAGCCTTATTCCATTCCAGTGAACCGATCCCCATAAATTCATTGTTGCCCAATCTCCCCGCGTACGCAAAGTTCAAGATATCCTGTTTGCGCAACAACTCGCTGATTTATCTAATCATGCAGCCTGAATATCTCTTCTCTTTTGTATGGAAATCTTTTCAAGCACCATTTTTTGATTCATTTCACAGAAATTAGTCTCTATAATACGCTCATGTCATGAGTTGAATGGTTTCAGCTAACTAAAGTAGATAGATTGTCATGAAAAAAACCAAAATTGTTTGTACTATCGGGCCAAAAACAGAATCCGAAGAGAAGTTGACCGAACTGCTTAATGCAGGTATGAATGTAATGCGCCTGAACTTTTCTCACGGCGACTACGAAGAGCATGGTCAACGTATTAAAAACATTCGCGCAGTTGCAGCGAAAACTGGCAAAAAAGCAGCAATCTTACTGGATACTAAAGGCCCTGAAATCCGTACCATGAAACTGGAAGGTGGCAATGACGTCTCCCTTACTGCGGGCCAAACTTTCACCTTTACTACCGATAAATCCGTTATCGGCAATCAAGATCGTGTTGCTGTGACTTATGCTGGACTGCCAGAAGATCTGAAAGCCGGAAATACCGTATTGGTTGATGATGGTTTGATCGCGATGACAGTTAAGGAAACGACGGCGACCGAAGTGATCTGTGAAGTATTGAACAACGGTGACTTGGGCGAAAATAAAGGCGTTAACCTGCCAAATGTTTCCATTAACTTGCCGGCATTGGCAGAAAAAGATAAACAAGATTTGATTTTCGGTTGTGAGCAAAGCGTGGATTTCATCGCGGCCTCTTTCATCCGTAAACGTTCCGATGTACTGGAAATCCGTGAGCACCTGAAAGCCCATCATGGTGAACATATCCAAATCATTTCCAAAATCGAAAATCAGGAAGGTCTGACTAACTTCGATGAAATTCTCGAAGCCTCAGACGGTATCATGGTTGCCCGTGGCGATCTGGGGGTTGAAATCCCGGTAGAAGAAGTTATCTTCGCGCAAAAAATGATGATTGAAAAATGTAATGCAGCGCGTAAAGTTGTGATCACTGCAACCCAAATGCTGGATTCAATGATCAAAAACCCACGCCCTACCCGTGCCGAAGCAGGCGACGTTGCCAACGCTATTTTAGATGGTACAGATGCGGTAATGCTGTCTGGAGAAAGTGCGAAAGGGAAATATCCTGTCGAAGCTGTTTCCATCATGGCAACCATCTGTGAACGTACAGATCGCGTAATGAGCAGCCGAATTGAAAATACCCAGTCTCAGAAACTGCGTGTTACTGAAGCGGTTTCCCGTGGTGCTGTTGAAATCGCAGAAAAACTGGAATCACCACTGATTGTCGTGGCAACTTATGGTGGTAAGTCTGCAAGATCTATCCGCAAGTATTTCCCTAACGCGCCAATCCTTGCGTTGACAACGAATGAAATCACTGCCCGTCAATTGCTGTTAGTCAAGGGTGTTTTCACGCAGGTTGTCAAAGAAATCGCATCTACCGATGATTTTTACCGTATTGGTAAAGAAGCTGCATTGGCAAGTGGTATGGCGCACCTTGGGGATATCGTTGTCATGGTATCCGGTGCATTAGTACCCAGTGGCACAACAAACACGTCCTCTGTCCATGTGCTTTAAGGCTAAATAAGCGAAAGCGTACTGCCTAACCTTGGGTCGCCCCCTTGGAAAGCACTGGCAATCAAGAAAGCCCATATTTGTATTTATGCAAATTGGGCTTTTTTTGATTGTTCTGGTTAAATCATCTATTCAACTGCCTTTTTATTATCAATATCCAAAAATTATTGGCTAATTTTGAGATAAAGAAAGGTAGAATTTTTTTTTCGTAGCAAAAATTTATTCTCTTTCTAAAATAGTTTGTGTAATACTTAGATGGCTACTTGGAGATTAACTTAATCTAGAGGGTAATGTGATGAATCGTACTAAAGTTGTATTTGGTGCAGTAATTCTGGCTTCCACCCTGTTGGCAGGTTGCTCAAGCGCAACAAAAGTTGAACAGCTTGCCTCTCAGGTGCAAACTCTCGGTTCCAAAGTTGACCAATTGAGCAGTGACCTCGGTTCTATTCGTTCTGATGTACAATCAGCCAGAGATGAAGCGGCTCGTGCGAATCAGCGCCTTGATAACCAGGTTCGTTCATACAAGAAATAATCTTTGTAGTAGATAGAATGAGTTGATAAACAAAATGGCGTACCCTGTACGCCATTTCTATTTCCGCTTCCCGCCCCGTATTGATCCGTTTCTTAGGCTTCAGTTAATAAACCGGTTCGGGTTGATACAATGAAGGTATCTCAGCAGGTTTAATTTCAGGGACAACCGTTTTTTCAGTCTCTTCAATCAATCTTGATAACGCCCTTTCCGTCTGGTTATTAGCAACCTGTCCTGTATTCACCTGCACGGGGATTCCTGAACGACGCAGCATGGCCTGATCAACAAGAAACTCATCTGTTTCACTACTCTTGATGAACTTCACTAAACCTTCAGAACGTGGGATCGGTATTATCTGTGGATCATCTGTCTCTTTACGGGAAAGCGGCTGATGAACTTCCACATAGCGCTTACCATCCGGTTCGACGGCATATTTCACGGGTTCATTAATGATCTGGACGCGCGTGCCTCGTGGAACAGTTCGAAACAGCGCTTCAATATCATCAGGCCGCAAACGAATACATCCTGAACTCACCCGCATACCAATGCCGAAATCCGCATTTGTACCGTGGATCAGATATTCTCCCCGCCCGGCAGCCAAACGTAAGGCAAAATCCCCCATTGGATTATCCGGGCCAGCCGGTATTACGGCAGGCAAAATAATTCCGCGACTGGCGTAATCCTTGCGAATATTCGTGGTTGGCGTCCATGTCGGATGCTCAATCAATTGGCTGACTGATGTTGTCATGGTTGGCGTGTTACGCCCAAGCTGGCCGATACCAATAGGGTAAACAACCACATAATCCTTTCCTTCAGGGAAATAATAGAGCCTGAGTTCAGCCAGATTGATAACAATTCCCTGCCGGGGCGTGTCTGGCAGCAGCATCTGGGATGGAATAAGTAATTCAGTACCAGACTTAGGCAAATAAGGATCAACGCCCGGATTCGCTTCCAACATCGCCAGTAATCCTATCTGGTAATTAGCAGCAATGTACTCTAACGGACGCCCGTCATCGGGCACAATATAGGTGGAATTTACGCCAATCAGGCGGCTATTAGCAGGAGGCAATGGATACTCGACAGCATGGGCGATATTAGTCAATCCACTTAACGATAACATGCTGCTCAAGAACATGCCGATAAAAGTTAAAGATCGCTTCATACACGCTTCCTGAAAATAATACTTAAACGTTTGTGGTTAATTAATAGCCTACTTTGCCAAACTATTCTATCGCATTCGTAGCAATCAACGAGCAAGGCTGTTCCCGTCAGCCCAAGACTGACAGGAACAAAAACAGGATAAAACAATAGGATAATACTAAGATAACACGGCCGTTGTCAGGCGAGATGTGCAGCATAATTGTTGCTGATCGTTATAAATATCAATCTGCCAGACCTGATGTGAGCGGCCAAGATGAATAGCCTTGCAAATTCCTTTGACCATACCTTCACGAACAGATTTAAGGTGGTTAGCATTGATTTCTACTCCCACGACTTTCTGTTCACCTTCCGAACAGAGATAACCGGCAATGGAGCCGAGTGTTTCGGCCAATACTACAGAAGCCCCACCATGCAGTATCCCGAATGGTTGTTTCGTTCTGTGATCGACCGGCATGATCCCTTCAATAAAATCATCACCAAGCTGGGTAAATTCGATCCCTACATGTTTTACCATACACTGGTCATTAAATTGATTCAGTGTATCCACATCGATATTACGTTTCCAAATCACGGCATTATCTCCAATAAGGCTTGTAATGGATGTTTAAGTTGCTTTCCTTCTATACGCTTCACCTGACTGCGGCATGAATATCCGGTACTCAGGCAATGTTCTAAGGATACGTTTTTCAGTGCCGGAGCCCATGAAAGTGTATAGATGCCAATCGAACGTTCCAGATTTTTCTTTTCATGGCCGTATGTGCCTGCCATGCCACAGCATCCGACATTGACATGCTTCAATTGATGCCCGAAATAGTGAAAGATATCCGCCCATTGCTGACCACTCCCCGGTAACGCTGTCACTTCAGTACAGTGCCCCAGTAAATACCAGTCATGTATGGATATTGAATCATCACTTTTCGCCTGTGGTATTTTTTCCGGCAGGATGCCGGTTAACCATTCGTGTACCAACTGAACGTTAAAATTCCCCCGCCGTTCACCGAGAATATCGTTGTATTCATCTCGGTAACACAGAACTAAAGCCGGATCGACACCGACCATCGGGATATCCAGACCTGCGATCCGATTGAGGAAATCAGCCGTTTTCTCCGCAGTTTTGGCAAATCGCTGCAAAAAGCCTTTGACATGTTGCGCTTTCCCATTAGGTGAAAATGGCAATAAAACAGGCTTATACCCCAATTTTTCGGCCAGCAACACAAAGTCAGTGACCACTTTCGCATCGTAGTAACTGGTAAAAGGATCTTGGACAATCAACACATGTTGGGCACGCTGAGAGGGTGATAAACCTTCCAACTGTTCCAGCGTGGTCCTTGCTGCGTAATGGCTGGCAAGTTGCTGTTGCAATGTCGGGTAAGAGAGCAGCGGCAGATCAGCCATGCCAAGGGTATGCTGGCTGATTTTCTGTACCCACGGTTGCTTCAGGAAAAAGTTAAATGCCCGCGGCGCCTTCGCCATTAATGGCGTACTGTGTTCAACATTGGCAACAATATGATCACGCAATGGGCGCAGGTAACGGCTGTGATACAACGCCAGGAAACGTGAACGAAATGAAGGGACATCGATTTTGATCGGGCATTGTGTTGAACAAGCCTTACAGGCTAAACACCCCGACATCGCCTCTTTAACTTCATGTGAAAAATCGTATTCACCCCGCCATGCCTGCCAACTATGCCGTGTCTTTTCAATCAACCCCCGCAAACTGGGGCGTGCCTGCTCCAGCCCGTGCTCCAGCAACTTGGGTTCAACCCCCTGCTCCGTCAAAAGCCGCAACCACTCTCTGACCAGCGTCGCCCTGCCTTTGGGAGAATGAATGCGATGCTGGCTAATTTTCATTGATGGGCACATGGGGCTTTTAACATCGAAATTGAAGCATAACCCGTTACCATTACACTCCATCGCTCCGCGGAATGCGGTTCTGACATTGACCGGGATCGTCCGATCATAAGTCCCACGTTTGGCCGCATCAACTTTCATCATTGGCGCATCTGCCCCAAGAGGCGGACAAATTTTCCCCGGATTTAGCCGATTAAGGGGATCAAACGCCGCCTTGATCCGGCGCAGTTCGTTATACAAAACCTCACCAAAAAAGGCAGGGCTATATTCTGCCCGAAAGCCCTTTCCATGCTCTCCCCATAACAAACCACCATACTTAGCGGTCAACTGAACAACTTCATCAGAAATCTGTTTCATCAACATTTCCTGCTCCGGATCACACATATCCAGCGCAGGACGCACATGCAGAACCCCGGCGTCTACATGCCCGAACATGCCGTAACTCAACTGGTGGTTGTCCAAAAGCTGGCGGAATTCAGCGATATAATCAGCAAGATGCTGAGGAGGAACACAGGTATCTTCAACAAAGGGAATGGGTTTAGCGGCACCTTTACTGTTGCCCAATAACCCGACAGATTTTTTCCGCATGGCATAAATGCGCTCAATATCCCGCAAATCATGGCACGTCTGATAGCCAATAATGCCCGCCTGATTTTTTTCCATCAATTCATCAAGGCGCAAGCAAAGCGCTTGCAACTGCTGATCAATTTCCTGTTCATCATTACCACTGAATTCGACAATATTCAGACCCTGCATATCCTTATCTGGCACATCAGTAATCAATTCTTTCACTGAATGCCAGATAATATCTTCACGTGCCAGATTGAGTACCTTAGAGTCTACCGTCTCAACCGAGAGCGCCTTGGCTTTCACCATAAAGGGCGCGTTGCGCAGGGCAGAATCAAAAGAGTCATATTTGACGTTCACCAATCGCCTGACTTTGGGCAGCGGCGTGATATCCAGTGTCGCCTCGGTAATAAAGGCCAGAGTACCTTCAGACCCCGTTAAAATGCGGGTGAGATCAAAAGACTGCATATCGTCGCTGAATACATGGCGCAAGTCGTATCCCGTCAGAAACCGATTGAGTTTGGGGAACTTCTCAATGATTAATTTCCGTTGTTCACGGCAACGCTCCAGTACCGTTTTATATACCCGACCAACAACGCTCTCTTCTTGGGCAATCGATTCCGCCAATGCTGTGCTCATAGGGCGGGTATCTAACATTTCCCCGCCCAGCAGAACCGCGCGTACCCCCAGTACGTGATCCGAGGTTTTGCCATAAACCAGTGATCCCTGACCGGAAGCATCTGTATTGATCATGCCGCCCAACGTGGCGCGATTACTGGTTGAAAGTTCTGGCGAGAAAAAATAACCGAAAGATTTTAGATATTGATTAAGTTGATCTTTGATAACGCCGGCTTCCACTCTGACCCACCCCTGTTCTGGATTGATTGCCAGAATACGGTTCATATGGCGGGACATGTCCACCACAATACCATGGTTAAGTGATTGTCCGTTTGTGCCAGTCCCGCCACCGCGAGGAGTAAAGGTCAGCGTCTTAAAACGCGCCTCGCCTGCTATTCTTGTCAGCAATACAACATCGGCACTGGAACGGGGAAATACAACCGCTTGTGGTAACAGTTGATAAATACTATTATCTGTCGCCATTGTCAGCCTATCGGCATAGCTGCTGCTGATGTCTCCCGTAAAGCCAGCTTTTTTCAGTGCAGTCAAATAGTCCTGTGTCAGCTCACTGACATGGGGGGCTTGTGATATACGTGGGATCATTGGCTCATTGCCCCTTATTCTAATAAGTATCCACATTGCTTTATCTATAACTATCTTGATCTATATACTATCTTGGATAGGGTCACTCAGACAATTTCGGGTTTCTGAACTGACAGGTTTTAAACCATATCACAATATTTATCGATTTTGAGCAACCAATGAAATAACGTTATATTTAATGACCTTTGTTACTGCCAATAGCATTAATTACCTGAGAAATGATTTCATGGAAAAATCACCATCACACCAAGATCTGCCCAAGCTGTTATTTGCCCTATTTTTCATTTTATTGCTCATTACCACCAGCTTTTGGGTCTTGAGTCCCTTTGTCTTAGGATTTATTTGGTCAGGCATGGTCGTTATCGCAACCTGGCCATTATTGGAAAAATTACAACAACGATTATGGGGAAAACGCTGGATTGCGGTTTCTGTCATGACGTTATTGCTGGTTTTGTTATTTGTTATCCCCATTGCACTCCTTGTCAGCAGCTTGGTGGAAAACAGCGCACCATTGATTGCATGGGCAAAATCCCCCTCTTCTTTCCCGCTTCCACAACTGGAGTGGCTCAACCGGATACCTGTTATCGGCGATGACTTATACCTAAAATGGCAGAACTTGATTGCTGATGGCAGTAACATGCTTCTCAACAAAATTCCCCCTTATATCGGCAAGGCAGCAACATGGTTTCTTACCCAAGCCGCCAATGCAGGACGCTTTCTTTTCCATTTGGCACTCATGGTCATGTTTAGTGTATTACTGTATTGGAAAGGCGATCAGGTCATGCTGAGTATCCGCCATTTTGCCATCCGGCTGGCGGATAAACGCGGTGATGCCGTCGTGTTGCTGGCAGCGCGATCCATTCGAGCCGTCGCCCTTGGTATCGTGGTAACGGCGTTGGTTCAAGCCATCGCCGGTGGAGTTGGTCTGGCGATTGCCGGTATTCCTTATCCCATGATATTAACCGTGCTGATGTTTGTATGCTGTGTTGCCCAGCTTGGGCCTCTGCTGGTTCTTGTTCCATCGATTGCCTGGCTTTATTGGACAGGAGAAACAACCTGGGGAACGATTTTAATTATCTGGAGCTTAATATTAACCACCATGGATGGTGTTCTGCGCCCCTTCTTGATCCGACTGGGTGCCGATTTACCTATGGTATTAATTCTGACGGGGGTGATCGGCGGAATACTTTCATTAGGTGTCATCGGATTATTTATTGGCCCGGTAGTACTGGCTGTTTCTTACAGTTTACTATTAGCATGGATGAATGAAGTACCTAAACCCGAAAGCAAGATAGCGGATATGGAAAAACATTTCGGGGAAAAACAGGTTAAATAAACAAGTAACTGCGCGGAAAAAATAATATTTCCGCGCAATTATCAAACTGATGAATATATCATCCACACGCCCCCTGAAATGCAAATCTATTTTTCAAAATAACTCACTCCCAGCAAGTAAATTGTTGCAAAAAAGTTATTTTTCTAAAATTTCTTATCTAATCCATATTTATTAAGAGAATTCTTAAAGAAGAAACTGAATTATTAAATTAGTATTCATTTCATCGAAACAAACGTTTCCCAGAGTATTGCAATCTCAGCCTACAACGCCATAGGCTGGGTTCAATAAAGTAATATATATTGCTGTGTGTAGTCTTTGCCTGTCAGCCCATGATAGGCTTTTTTTTTGCCATTTTCTTATTTTCTCCATAATTCCTCCATAATTAATCACCCATAGCCAAAATATTATGTTATATAAAATATAAAAGCCTGAAAGTATTCTGGCAGGCTTTTATATTTAGGTCTGAATTATCCCTATAAACTCAAGTTACCGCCCGCAAGACAAAAGCCGCCGCTTATTATCTCCCCGATGCCGTGGGGAGATAATAAGCGTATCTTGAAGACGACGAGTATAAATGTGACTGGCTATTTTCGGCTTAACTATTTTCGGCTTAGCTATTTTCGGCTAAAGAAATCCACGTTTTCACGACGGTATCAGGATTCAACGACAAGCTGTCAATTCCCTCTTTCATTAACCATTGCGCAAAATCTTCATGATCCGACGGGCCTTGTCCACAAATACCGACATATTTCCCCTGACGTTTAGCCGCTTGAATGGCCATGGAAAGCAACTGCTTCACCGCATCATTACGTTCATCGAATAATTCAGATACCACCCCAGAATCACGATCTAATCCCAAGGCCAATTGCGTCATATCATTTGAGCCAATAGAGAAACCGTCAAAATGTTCAAGAAATTGCTCTGCCAACAACGCATTCGATGGAATTTCACACATCATAATGACTTTCAGTCCATTTTCACCGCGTTTCAAGCCCTGAGAAGCCAATTCCCCGATCACCGCTTCCGCCTGAGAGACTGTACGCACGAATGGGATCATCACTTCAACGTTAGTTAACCCCATCACATTACGTACCCGCTTGACCGCCTCACATTCCAAGGCAAAACATTGGCGGAAACTGTCAGAAACGTAGCGCCCTGCGCCACGGAAACCCAACATCGGGTTTTCTTCATGTGGCTCATAGCGATCTCCACCGACTAAGTTCGCATATTCATTGGATTTGAAATCTGACAATCGAACGATCACCCGTTTCGGCCAGAATGCTGCCGCCAGCGTTGCAATCCCCTCAGTCAATTTCCCAATATAAAACTCAAGCGGGTTATCATAACCCACCATCAACGACTTAATTTGCTCTTGCAGATCAGGAGATTGTTGGGAAAATTCGAGCAGGGCACGAGGGTGCACCCCGATCATGCGGTTAATAATGAATTCCAGCCTCGCCAGACCAACGCCATCATTGGGCAAACAGGCGAAATCAAATGCACGATCAGGATTGCCCACATTCATCATGATCTTCACATCCAATTCCGGCAACTTATCAACGTGGGAACTCTGCACGCTAAAGTCCAGCTTATTCTGATAGACATAGCCCGTATCCCCTTCTGAACAAGAAGCCGTCACCTGCTGACCTTCGCTTAAACGCTCAGTCGCATCGCCACAACCGACCACGGCAGGAATACCCAGTTCACGGGCAATAATCGCAGCATGGCAGGTGCGCCCACCGCGATTGGTCACAATAGCCGCCGCTTTTTTCATTATCGGTTCCCAGTCGGGATCAGTCATGTCAGTGACCAGCACATCTCCCGCCTGGATGCGATCCATTTCACTAAGATTATGAATAACCTTGACCGTTCCGACACCGATACGGTGCCCAATTGCCCGGCCTTCAACTAACACGCTGCCCTGCTCATTGAGTTGGTAGCGCTCCATTACCTGCTGATTCGAGCGAACCGTTTCAGGACGTGCCTGAACAATATATAACTTGCCATTGTGCCCATCTTTCGCCCATTCGATATCCATCGGGCGACCATAATGTTTTTCAATCAACAAAGCTTGTCTGGCCAGCTCTTCCACTTCACTGTCAGCTAAAGAGAAACGATTGCGTAATTCATCTGATACATTTTCCGTACGCACTTGCTTTCCATGCTCTTTGCTGTCGGCATAAACCATCCGTATTTTTTTAGAGCCAAGATTGCGGCGTACTATTGCCGGGCGGTGATTTTTCAACGTGGGTTTATGGACATAAAACTCATCAGGGTTAACCGCGCCCTGCACGACCATCTCTCCCAGACCATAAGCGGATGTAATGAACACAACCTGATCAAACCCGGATTCCGTATCAATGGTGAACATCACCCCAGACGAAGCCAAATCAGAACGCACCATGCGCTGCACCCCCGCAGAAAGTGCGACGCCGCGGTGGTCATAACCCTGATGGACACGATAAGAAATGGCACGATCATTAAAAAGTGACGCAAAGACATGCTTGATAGCCACCATAACCGCATCAATGCCTTGCACATTCAAGAAAGTTTCCTGCTGTCCGGCAAAAGAAGCATCCGGCATATCTTCTGCTGTTGCGGAAGAGCGCACGGCGAAAGAGGCATCCGGCTCGCCTTCAGATAATTGGGAATAGGCATCACGGATATCTTGTTCAAGTTGGGGAGTAAATGGCGTATCAATCACCCACTGGCGGATCTGTGCACCCGCTTTGGCTAATTGATTGACATCATCAACATGGGTTTCATCCAGCAATTGATAGATACGCTGGTTCACACCACTTTGTTCCAGAAAATCATTAAATGCCTGTGCTGTTGTCGCAAACCCATTGGGAACAGACACGCCAAGTTCAGCCAGATTGGTAATCATCTCGCCGAGCGAGGCGTTTTTACCACCGACCCGATTAACGTCATTCATGCCTAATTGATTATACCAGAGCACATTACTTGGGGTGAGGCCGCTATTGGACATTAGAAACTATCCTTTTTACATTCGGAGGTACAAATCGGAAAATTAATGCTGCGCTTCACAGCAAGAAATAGCCTAGCACATTGTCTTGTCAGATATAGAAAGGTGAATCGATCAACCCAACAATATTATTTTTTTGACAGGTATAATCTGGAAACAATCCCAAAGACATAACAATATAAAGGAGAGAGATAATGACAGAAGCTGATAACCCCCAAACACCAGAAAATGAAATACTGGAACGCAGTGTATTTTTTATTTCCGATGGAACGGCAATCACAGCAGAAGTATTAGGCCACGCCGTGTTATCCCAATTTCCCATTACCATGACTTCCTATACCTTACCTTTTGTGACGAACAAAGCCAGGGCAGAGGAAATCCGGGATCAAATCGATACGATATATCAACAAACCCAAATCAAGCCATTAGTTTTTTACTCCATCATTTCGGATGAAGTCAAAAGCATTATTACCCGTAGCAACGGGTTCTGCCAGGATATTGTTCAAACATTAGTCGCACCATTACAGCAAGAAATTGGGCTGGAACCAAAACCCGAATTAAATCGAACCCACGGCTTATCCAAGAAAAATCTGGGGCAATATGATGCCCGCATTGCGGCCATTGATTATACCCTCGCCCATGATGATGGTGTTTCATTACGTAACCTTGATCAGGCCCAAGTCATTATCCTTGGTGTATCCCGTTGCGGAAAAACCCCGACCAGTCTCTATCTGGCCATGCAGTTTGGCATTCAGGCCGCCAACTATCCTTTTACCGATGATGATATGGATAATTTGCAATTACCCGCTGCCTTAAAGCCCTTCCAGCACAAATTATTCGGCCTGACAATTAACCCGGACAGGCTTGCGGCCATCCGTGAAGAGCGGAGAGAAAATAGCCGGTATGCTTCATTACGCCAATGTCGGGTCGAAATTGCTGAAGTTGAGGCTTTATTCCGAAAAAATCAGATCAATTACCTGAATACCACTAATTATTCTGTCGAAGAGATTTCAGCCAAAATTATTGACAGGATGGGATTACAACGTCGTATGTTTTAATTTCAAAATACAAACCTGTTTAACACGATTTATTCACGGCACTTTCCCGCATATACCCGTCGTACTTCAGGACGCATTTATTATCTCCCCGCAACGCGGGGAGATAATTAGCGGTTTTCATCTCATGAGCGGCAACATGGAATTTATCGGCGATAAATATCCTGATTGTCTGTTGAATTTGTTGGGAGTTGAGTTATTGTGATCCCCCAATCATTTCAGACTCTGTCTCAATGTGAAGTAGAATTCGAGAAAGTATATGTACAAAACAGATGAGCTAAGAACCCACCGCATTGATAGCCTAATTACACCGAAAGCGCTTGCCGAACAATATCCTATATCCGAGAAGATCTTGCAAAATGTGACATTGTCACGACAGCGTATTGAATCCATCCTGACAGGCGATGATCAGCGTTTACTGGTCATTATTGGCCCCTGCTCCATTCATGATATTGACGCAGCCCTTGATTATGCCTCCCGCTTGCGCCCGCTACGCGAAAAATACCAGCATAATCTGGAAATTGTGATGCGCACCTATTTCGAGAAACCGAGAACCGTTGTTGGCTGGAAAGGCTTGATTTCAGACCCCATGCTGGATGGTTCTTGTCAGGTCAATAAAGGGATCGCCCTTGCCCGTAAGCTATTAATGGATATCAATGAATTGGGTATCCCGACTGCGACAGAATTTCTGGATATGGTCACGGGTCAGTATATTGCTGATTTAATTAGTTGGGGAGCGATTGGTGCCAGAACGACAGAAAGCCAGATTCATCGGGAAATGGCCTCTGCCTTATCATGCCCGGTGGGTTTCAAGAATGGGACGGATGGCAATACAGGTATCGCCATTGATGCAATACGTGCAGCACGCGCCCGGCATATGTTTTTATCCCCGGATAAACATGGTCAGATGACCATCTATCAAACCAACGGGAACCCCTACGGGCATATTATTATGCGCGGTGGGAAAAAACCGAATTACAGTGCCGAGGATATTGCCGCAACCTGCCATAAATTACACGAATTACACTTACCTGAACGTTTGATTGTGGATTGCAGCCACGCCAATTGCCAGAAAATTCATCGTCGTCAACTGGATATAGCAACAAATATTGGTGAGCAGATCCGGGCAGGTTCAACCGCCATTGCCGGGGTGATGGCTGAAAGCTTTTTAGTTGAAGGAACCCAGAAAGTCATCAAGGGAGAATTTTTAACATATGGTCAATCTATTACCGACCCCTGCCTGAGCTGGCAGGATACGGAGAAATTTATCAGTATTCTTGATGAAGCCATGAAAAATCGTTCCTGAAACCTTCACTTTTTCTGGCTCCTGACCCCAACCGGAGCCAGCCACCGGCAAAAATAGCCAGTTAAGCTCAGAAAAACAACTACATAAATTTAGGTATAAAAAAGAGCTTGAAGTTAGCCCCCATTGAAACGATAATTATTCTCAATATTGGAATAATTATTGTTCAAATTTGGTTATGAAAAAATTAACACATCATCAACATTGCTACTCAGCAAATTTATTCTAATACAATAAAAAACCTAACAAGTTCACTGCGAATACCAGTGAGATTTTAGTGACTTGTGTTTATAGAAACACACTATTTCACCATGGAAATTGACCTGCATGACTCGAATGAAATCACCAAGCCTAAGATTGTCTACCTTGAGTGTCGTTATCTTCGCAAGTTTATCTTCTGCGAATGCCACAACCGTACATTCTGAAACCGCGCATTCCGAAACCGTACATGCCAAAAAAGATAAGTCATCCAAAGATACGTTGACTGTATATGCTACCGGCAACCAGCGTGACAGTTTTGAAGCCCCGATGATGGTTACCGTCATTGACAACCATTCGGCCAGTCATCAGGTTGCAGGCAATGCGAATGATTTACTGCGCAATATTCCGGGTATTGATATCGCGGGTGTTGGTCGTGCCAATGGGCAGGATATCAGTCTGCGGGGCTATGCCCAAAAAGGCGTTTTGACCCTCGTTGATGGGATTCGACAAGGCACCGATACCGGGCACCTCAATGGGGTATTCCTCGATCCCGCCCTGATTAAACAGGTTGAAGTTGTCCGTGGCCCGTCAGCATTACTCTATGGCAGTGGTGCCTTGGGTGGTGTTATTGCTTATCAGACGGTCGATGCTGCGGATTTATTGGAAACAGGTAAAAATAGCGGTTTTCGGGTCTTTAGCCGTGCCGGAAGTGGTGACCACAGTTTGGGATTTGGGGGAACGGCTTTTGGTAAAACAGAACAGCTTGATGGCTTACTGGCATTTGGTACGCGTGATGTCGGTAATATCCGCTACGGAAATGGCATAAAAGATCAAAATGATGAAACCATGGGTAATCTATTGGCAAAAGGCTCCTGGAAAATCAATGATAGCCAAAAACTCAGCGGCAATCTGCGCTATTACCGTAATGAAGCCCACGAGCCTAAAAATCCACAGACCCTGAACCAAGACGGTAGTCAACGAACCGATCGCACCACGGCACAACGTGATGCTCAACTGTCTTATCAATTGAATCCGGCACAATTCAGTTGGTTAAATGCCAGGGCGGATATCTATTATTCCGACATCAATATTAATGGCAAAAGCAAAGACAAGGGTTTTGAAGGCCGCAAGCAAGAAACCTATGGGGTAAAACTTGAAAACCGCTCTCATTTGGCCACCACAACTTTTGCCGCGCATCAATTTACCTACGGTGGTGAAGCCTATAAACAAAAACAGAAGCCAAGCAGCCAGATTGTAGAAGGGTTCCCCGACGCAAATATCCGTTTTGCATCAGGCTGGGTTCAAGACGAAATGACCCTGCGTGATTTGCCTGTTTCATTTATTGCCGGTACACGCTACGACAATTATAAAGCCTCAAACAGCAAATATGCCGATATCAGTGCGGATAAATGGTCGTCAAAAGGCGCTATCAGCATTACCCCGACGGATTGGTCAATGCTGTTTGCCTCCTATTCACAGGCATTCCGTGCTCCGACCATGGGCGAAATGTATAACGATTCGAAACATTTTTATATGCCTCCAAGGGACGGGCGACCTGAATTTACAAACTATTGGAAACCCAATCCGAACCTGCGCCCTGAAAGCAATGAAACTCAGGAATACGGCTTCGGGCTGCGTTTCGATGAAGTGCTTGCCAGCAATGATGGTCTGAAATTTAAGGCTAGCTATTTTGATACCAAAGCGAAAGATTACATCTCTACCACGATGGCACCTGATATGAGATTTACGACATCTTCCAATATTCCAAAAGCGAAAATTTGGGGTTGGGATCTCTCTATGACGTATAACTCTGACTGGTTCTCTTGGGATCTCGCTTACAACCGTACAACGGGTAAAAACGAAGAAACGGGGGAATCTATAGAAGCCCTCAGCCCGGATACCCTGACCAGCACCCTGGACATTCCATTGTCTACCACAGGCTTTTCCATTGGATGGGTTGGTAAATTTACCCAACATACTCACATCAGGGGAGTCAAGGGGGACAGAAACGAACGTGGTCAGAAGATCACCCAATACGCAGGTTATGGCGTCAATGACTTCTATGTCAGCTATCACGGCGAGGGTGAATTAAAAGGATTAACGACATCTGTTGTACTGGGCAACGCTTTCGATAAAGACTATTACTCATCACTGGGCGCACCACAGAATGGCCGTAATGCCAAACTGCTCGTCAGCTACCAGTGGTAAAAACCCGCCATTCATTTTGATTTTAAGATATTGTTTCTAACATATTTTTTCTAAATATTGTTTTAAAGATGTTGTTTTAAAGATATTGCTTTAAAGATATTGTTTTTAATAGATCGTTTTTAAACGCCGTTTTTTAAGGAGCCAGCAACTTGAATCAGTCACTTTATGAACGTTACTTACAAGCCAAAGCAGAAAACAAAGCTAAATATGCGCGCGATCTGGCGGCTTACCTCAATGTCAGTGAAGGGGAGTTATTACATAGCCGTGTCGGTATCGACGCAAAGCGTTTGAATATTGACGCGTCTACCCTGCTTCAGGAACTGGCCGTAGTTGGCGAAACCAAGGCGATTACCCGTAATGATTTCGCCGTTCATGAACATATTGGATGCTACGAAAATACCAAATTCAGCCCACATGTTGGTTTGATCCTTAATCCGCGTGAACTTGACCTGCGTATCTTCTTCGATCACTGGAGCAGCATTTTCTCTTTGGTTGAACCTGCCAAGAATGGTCTGCGCCACAGTATTCAATTCTTTGACCGTCAGGGTGATGCCCTGCATAAAGTTTATGCCACCAGCAACACCGACATGGAGGCTTGGGAGGCGCTGATCGAAAAATATCAGGCCCATGAAAACCCGGTTCTGGTGATCCAACCGGAAGAAGTGCCTGAACATGCCGAAGTCACGGCACAACTGAAAACTCAGTTAGATGAGGAATGGCGTGCCATGACTGACGTTCATCAATTCTTCATTATGATGAAACGTCACAATCTTAACCGCCAACAGATTTTCAATGCCGTTAACGATGATTTGGCTTATCGTGTGGATAATTCCGCAGTTACCCAAATTGTTGAAACAGCTTATAAAGATCAAAACGAAATCATGATCTTTGTCGGGAACCGTGGTTGTGTTCAGATTTTCACGGGTAAACTGGAACGTCTGATGCCTTATCAGGAAGAAAATTCCACTCAAAAATGGCTCAACATTTTCAACCGCAATTTCACCCTGCACCTGATTGAAAGTGCCGTTGCAGAAAGCTGGATTACCCGTAAGCCGACAGACAGCGGCTTCGTCACCAGCCTTGAATTGTTTGATGCCAACGGCAATCAAATCGCACAATTGTACGGCCAACGCACGGAAGGTACGCCTGAACAAGCGCAATGGCGTGAACAAATTGCGGCTTTACCTAAACTGCAACCAGAACAGGAAACTTGTGTAGCATGAAAAAATGGCTTCTAACATTTATGCTCGCCATCTCTTTCAATGTGTTCTCTGCTGAACGCATTGTGACTATTGGTGGCGATGTGTCTGAAATTGTTTTTGCACTTGGCGAAGGACAGCACGTTGTCGCAAGGGACAGTACCAGCCAGAATCCCAAGGAACTGCTTTCGTTACCCGACATCGGCTATATGAGGATGTTGAGTTCAGAAGGGATTTTATCCATGCGCCCATCACTGGTGATCGCAAGTGAATCGGCTCAACCTTCTCTGGCACTCAAGCAAGTCGAAGATTCCGGTGTAAAAGTCATTAAAGTGACCAGCGAAACCTCGTTAGAAGCCGTTCCTGAAAAAATCATGACCGTCGCCAAGGCGGTCAATCAGGAAAAACGGGGTGAAGCACTGATTACCCAATACCGGCAACAACTGGCCGATATCACCACGTCAACGCTTTCCACTAAAATCGTTTTTGTCATGAGTCACGGTGGCATCATGCCGATGGCAGCGGGTCAGCAAACCGCCGCAGATCAGATTATCCGTGCGATTGGCGCCCAAAATGCGATGCAGGGTTTCCGGGGATACCGTCCTTTGTCTCAGGAAGGGGTTATTGCCAGCAAGCCAGATTTACTGCTGGTCAGCACCGAAGGGCTAAAAACGTTGGGTGGCATGGATAAAGTTTGGCAACTCCCCGGGTTAAATTTCACACCTGTCGGAAAGAAAAAACAGGTCGTGGTGGTTGATGAAATGGGGCTGCTTGGCTTTGGTCTGCAAACACCGGCTGTGATGAAACAAGTCCGTGATGCTGCGGAGGATGCAGTGGAGAAAGCGCAATGAGTCGTTCTCAATCCCCCAGTCTCGGTTTGCTAATACTGGGTTTATTGTTGTTGTTTCTGGCAATTAGCTCAGCAAATATGGGGGCATTGCCACTTTCCTTTAAAACACTGTGGGAGTCCTCTTTGGATGACCCACAGTGGCAGATTTGGTTAAATATCCGGTTACCCCGTATTTTGCTGGCGATCCTCGTTGGAGGCGCGCTGGCGATATCGGGTGCTGTGATGCAGGGGTTATTCCGCAATCCCCTGGCTGATCCCGGCTTATTAGGGATCAGCAGTGGTGCCGCACTGACCGTCGCAATGGTGATTATTCTGCCTTTCGCCTTACCAGCCAGCATTGCGTTATACGGGCATATTATTGCCGCGTTTATCGGCAGTTTACTCGTCTCATCCCTGATATTTATGCTTAATAAATATAACCACGGCAATCTGTCAAAGCTATTACTCGCCGGCATCGCCATCAATGCACTGTGTGCATCATTTATTGGCGTATTGAGTTACATCAGTAACGACCAACAATTACGCCAATTCTCCATCTGGATGATGGGTTCACTCAGTCAAATCGAGTGGCCAACACTGATTATTGCCGCATCACTCATTATTCCTGTTTGTCTGCTGACTTTCAGCCAGGCACTAAAACTCAATTTGCTGCAACTGGGAGATGAGGAAGCGCACTATTTGGGGATTAATGTCCAACGTACCAAATATCAATTATTGCTGTTGAGTGCCTTATTGGTCGGATGTGCAGTTGCTTTGACCGGTGTTATTGGTTTTATTGGCTTAGTTATCCCACATCTTGTCAGGCTGCGGTTTGGTGGCGATCATACTTGGCTGCTGCCGATATCGGCGCTGGGTGGAGCCTGCCTTTTGTTACTGGCCGACACATTCGCCAGAACATTAGTTGCTCCCGCTGAAATGCCGGTAGGTCTTATCACGGGTTTGATCGGTGCTCCCTATTTTTTATTGCTCATTCTTAGACCATCAAAAGGCCGTTTATAATGGAACCGATCATGGCAACCAATTTACTTGAAGCACAAAATTTAAATTATTTCATCGGGCAACGCCAGATAATCAAAGATGTCTCCCTTTCCCTTCATCAAGGGGAAGTGGTCGCCATTATTGGTCCCAATGGGGCCGGGAAATCCACATTATTGCGTCTATTGACTGGCTATATTCCACCCAGCTCAGGCGACTGTTTATTAAAAGGCACTTCCATTTCCCGCTGGCCAACTCAGAAGCTGGCCCGCATTCGTGCAGTCATGCGACAATACAGCTCTCTCTCCTTTCCATTCAGTGTCGAGGAAGTCATTGCCATGGGACGTATTCCCCATGAAAATGCCCACAAAAAAACCGCCATTGACGAAGCGATTGCATTGACAGCGTGTGAAGAACTGAGAAACAGGAATTATCAACAGTTATCTGGCGGGGAGCAGCAACGGGTTCAACTGGCAAGGGTTTTGGCTCAACTCTGGCATCCTGAACCTACCGAATCTTGTCTATTTTTGGATGAACCCACGTCAGCACTGGATCTTTATCACCAGCAACATACCTTGCGCTTGGTTCACCGCCTGACACGACAACAACCCATTGCGGTCTGCTGTGTACTGCATGATTTGAATCTGGCGGCAATTTATGCCGATAAAATTATCCTGTTGCACAAAGGTCGGTTAGTGGCATCTGGCACGCCACAAGATGTGCTGCGTGACGATATTCTTAAACAATGGTATCAAGCCGATTTGGGTGTTATGCAGCATCCCGAAACCCACCAGCCACAGATCTACCTCCGGCAATAAAAAACAACTGCTTATCCCCTGTCATTTGGAAGAATAAAATCACCTAACGCCTCGCAAGGGGCGGTTATTACTTTTCTGTTACCTCTCCCTGTTGAGAAGTCCGCCCTTCACTCAGACGATTAAATCAGTCAGGGACACTGCCCCGCATCACAATAGACATTATTCTATCGCGAGACAAATTAGGCCAAAAAACAAGAAATATATTGCCTAAGTTTATTATTTCCCTAGAAATAGAAACTAGTTGAAAATTATGAATCCCTATACACTCGTTTAATTCCAAAATGCGGTACGTCATAAACATGATTGATGAAAAAACCAACAAAACAGAAAAGCATCCACATACGAATTCAAGTTACTTGGATGGGTAACGTTAATTTTTATAAATTACGCGCCCGAATTTATGGTGATCGATAAATGGCTGGATTTAGACAGAGCAACGGTAACAGATTCAAGTACAATTTAGATGTCTGCATGGATAATTCTGAATATTAATTTTTCTATCAGATTATAAATATAGGTAAAAAGAGATTACGATGAATACACTAGACATTATAAAAAACAACATGAAATTGTCACACCCCGTTGAAATATTAGAGACATTACTAATACGTCTACATTTATACGATCGCGCATCAAATAAAGACCTTTCATTAAAAAGCAACTTACCTATCCCTATCATTTCGGCATTTAAAAAAGAATTAATAAAATATCATTTCGCTGAAAATAAAGGGGTTTTTAAGTTAAACCCCACGGGTATAAATTATGTGCTAAATGAACTGGAATATAAATCAATTGATATCAATCAATATCATTCACTCTCTTCCGATGAAAAACGAGAAGAGTTTGCAAATGAACTATCCATTTTACTGGAACCTATCTATAACAACAGACCACAAGTCAATGTTTTGCTAGATCAAGCCCATGCAACATTAGAGACATCAATAAGCAGGGTCATGTTATTACTTAATAACCCACGGATATTTAAACAAAACATTCTATTCTTAGGTGATGATGATTTAACGTCTTTAGCCTTAATGATGGCATTTAAAAAACTCGGCCATCATTCCTCAAAAAATATTTTTGTCAAAGATATCGATCAGGATCTATTAACATTTATCCAAGGTGTAGCGAAACAGAATGATTTCTCGATTAATACAGAGTATTTAGATCTAAAACGCGCTAATGTTTATACCAAAAATTTTGACATTATTTGGACAGATCCGCCTTATACGTTGAGTGGATTAAAATTATTCTTATCACGGGCAATTAGTTTAGCTAAAAATGATAACAGTGAGATTTTACTTTCATTTGGTCAGAAAAAACCGATAGAGAACCAAGAAGTGCAACGGTTACTCAATACCCAGAATCTCTTTATCAAGAATATTTATCCGCAATTCAATAAATATCATGGCGGAAGTATCATAAGTAATGTCAGTGATTTATACGTTCTTTCTGTAACACCACACACTTACCCAATTATTTCAGGGAAAAGTGACTACTCAGATAAAATATACACCGGAGAATTAAATCCTCGTATAAAATTTTATCAATGCAAATCATGTAATAACATGATAACCATTGGGCACGGAAAAAACATATTAACGATAGAACAGCTTATCGAGACAACGTGTGATAAGTGTCACGGCAATAAATTTCAATATCGCGGTCAAGAGAAAGTCAATTCATCAGCTGATGTAAGGCAACTTGGCACGCACATTATTGTAGATATGAAAGATTGTGATGCAGAAATATTGAAATCTGTATCAATCATTGAAAAAATCATGCTTGATGTTGCCCAAAAATTTGGGTTAAACGTGGTTACCCATCATTTTCACCAATTCAAACCATGGGGTGTCAGTGGAGCACTGATACTGGCTGAATCACATTTTACAATTCATACATGGCCAGAATATCATTACGCAGCACTTGATTTATTTGTCTGTAATGAATTTAAACATCAAGATGCGTTCATGACGGAATTACAAATGCAGCTTAATGCTCAGGAATATGAGTATAAACTACTACAGAGAAGGTTTTAATTTTAAAATACCTGATTAACACCTTACCCACAAAAAAACTGATTGTTAATTAACCCAACGCGAAAGGCAATCAGTTACAGAAGAATAAACGTATCTATACTCAATTTGTGTTTTTTTGACCAAAAAATAAATTTCAATATGTTGCAACAGCTATGCCTTTCCCGCATTTCATAATTAACGCATTTGCTTTAACCATGATTTAATCAACACCTTAAACTTGACAATCACATTAACAATCAATCAAAAAAACCATCCCAAGAAATACATTTAATTAATTCCATCTTTTATTTTCAGAAAATTAATCCATTTCTTTCAGCCATAGATTAAATAACCTCAACGGGCTGAAGGCATCAAAATAGATGCCATATCCCATAAAAGTGGTTATTCAGAATTTTTATGATGGAACTGAAATTAAATCCTGCGAGCTTGCCAAAACACCCGACGCCAATAGACATTATCAAGGGAAGAACGTATTACGCCTTTACTCGTGGATGCGTGAATAAACTGATTGTTAGTATCATAAATACCCACATGCAGCCCACTTTTTCCACTGCCCGTTTTGAAAAAAATCAAATCCCCGGGCATCAGATCATCTTTACTGATCCGTGTGCCTATTGCGGTCTGTTCATCGGTTGTGCGAGGAAGCCGGATATTAAAGCGATCATAAAAAGTCCGGTAAACGAAGCCAGAACAATCGATACCGTGCCTATCCATGCCGCCATAACGATATGGCGTGCTATGCCATTGTTCAAGTTGATCTTTTAACTGGGCAATAACCATTATCGGATCAGAAAGCGCGACTTTCCGCGCAGGCGAGTTAGGCTGAGAAACCGGGTTGGTACAACCAATCAGCAAGAGACTCAAGAATAAACATAAGTGCCTTATTCTTATTGCCATGTGCTTTTCCTCAGCCATTATCTTTCCCTTAACCATCATAGATAGGAACCACAAATTTTACCTCAATTATCATCGATGAGATCGCTTTGTTTCCGGTCGGCTGATGAGCCAAATGCCCAATAAGATGAAGAAAACGCCCAACGTTTTTAACAGGGAGAGCGTTTCATTGAACCAAGGCAATAAAGCCGCCATGAAGTAAACAAAAACATAGCTCAAGCTGATAATAGGGTACGCTTTATTCAATGGCAGGTACTTCAACGCGAAAAACCAACATAACATGGACAGTACATAACCCGCCAATCCTGCCATAACCATCAGCAAGGAGTTATGATTTGCCCAAAGCCAGTCGATATCCAGCCAATGCATGGAGAACGAAAGTTCTGGCAGGCGGGCAACGCCCCATTTCAATAACAACTGCGCCACGGTGATCAGCAAGACACTTGCCATGCCCCAAAGGTAACCTTTCATTGACTCAAGCTCATCAATAAGATGCCGAACATAATTGCACAAACCCCCATCCAGTGCTTTCGCCCCACCTTTTCCTGATACAATAATTGTCCAATCAACGTCACTATGACAAAATTTATGCTAAGCATAGGGTAAACAATGCTCAGTGGCAAAAATTGCAATAATCGCAACCAAAATACCATCCCTGTACCCAACAGAAGAATAGCACCCGACAACCATATCACCACAGATATCTTTTTATGCGCGGTCGCTTTTTTCTGCCAACAAATAACGGCCTGTTTCTGGCATAATTGCCCCGCGCAGGTAAATAAGCTCACTAAAATCAATAAGATGATATTACTGATCATGGCTGTTTCTTATAAGTTACAAGCACAAATCTGTGGTTACGACGCACAAAATCCGGCTTCGGTAATTCAGATAATTCACCTTCTGAGGGTAATAGAAAAACAATCGCGACTTTGCCTGTTTTACGCGCTTTCGCCAACCATGCAGGAAATTCATTTTCTGTGACATAGCGGTATTGGCTGTCAGGATAAGCAAGCCCATATTCTAATTCCCCCGGGCGATCAAACACATAAATATCACTGCGTTTTAATTCCCATGCAATCGCCGCCCCCACGCCAACAGACTGAGTAAAAATATATTTGCTGTCAGCCAGCTCTTTTTCGTTTTGTTGAATAAAATGCTGGGGAAGCTTGGAATTGATGGTATTGTCAGGCAATGCGCTACCGATAGAGAGACTGAGCACAATGGAACACGCGGCAGCCCATAACCAATATTTACCCTCACGAATAAAACAGAGGTAACCCATTCCGCTCCAAGCGCCAAAGGCGAGAATGCCCACAATCCATTTCAGCCATTCGTCAGGCTGATAAAGCGGGGGAGACTTTACGGTTTCCAGAATAAAAAGTACCAGAATGGCAAGCAATCCGATGAAGACATTCACCAAACCATTCATTTTCAACACTTTCATGTTGCCATTTTTAATACAATCGACACTATATTTTGCCATCATCACGGCTAAGGGGCCGATAAAAGGTAAAACGTAAGTCGGCAGTTTGCCTTTTGCAATACTGAAAAACACCAATGGGACAACAAACCAACAAAACAGGAAAAACATTTCCGGATGATTTTTTCTCTCTTGCCAACCTTTGATTAAGGCATTTGGCAGTAATCCTAACCACGGGATCACGCCTAAAATCACTATGGGCAGGTAATACCAAATAGGTGCAATGTGTTGGGCGTTGTCAGAAGCAAAACGCTGTATATGTTCTACCCAAAAGAAGTAATGCCAGAAATCCGGTTCACGCAAAGCAATCGCAATCACCCACGGCAGGCTGATCAAAACAGCAAAAATCACGGCAAGGGGGCCAAAAAGAACCATTTCCCAAAAGCGTTTCTGGTATATCGTGATGGGTATCATCGCAATCACAGGCAACGCCAATGCCAGAAAGCCCTTTGTCATAAAAGCCATGCCACAGGTCAGCCCCAGAACAGACCATGCCAAGATGCGTTCTCGGATCGTCACCGCCTTAAGCGCCCAAAAACAGCTCACGATCCCTGCCGTCACCCATAAAGAAAACATCGGGTCAAGCACACTGTAAGTCCCAATGGAAAAGACAATGAACATGGAAATGTAAATCAGGCTGGAAACAAAAGCCGTCTGGCGACATTGCCACATCATCATTGCCAAACGATAAAGAAGCCATGCACTGATTAGGATACTGAACACGGAACCAAAACGAACAGCAAAATTATTGTCACCAAAAATCCACTGGCTGATGTTGTTGATCCAATAACCTGCCACGGGTTTTTCAAAATAGCGGATATCCAAGAAGTGAGGCACAATCCAATCCCCACGTTGCAGCATTTCCCGGCTAATTTCAGCATATCGGGTTTCATCCGGCTGCCATAACAGGCGACTCTCCAGAGGCAATAAGTAAGTAAGAACAAAAAAAAGAGCCATCAGAACGGCTCCCATTTTACTCGTCCGAGTATTCAACATAATTGTGTTATACCTCTTGTTGGCAACCTAACCAGCCTTCACGACCAGGAAAATCCGAACGAACCACTTTCCCAACAGGAAGCGTACTTCTATCTTCTGGTAACAAATGACTTAATTTACAAAACTGAATATCTTGCTGATGCAGCATGTTCAGCAATGCCTCAAACTGGGAAGACTTCGACATGCCTTCGACTTCGGTATGGATCGTATAAACAGGAACCCCGTGATCATGTTTGATCGCATCAAGGATAAAGTGATTAAAATCTGCATCGCTGATTTGTGTTCCAACAACTTCATCATAAGTCGGTAATGTGACAGGAATCTGTACTGTTCCCACTTTTCCGTCCGGCAAGAGCGGCCTGAACGGGTGGGTTCCCCGACAATCACTGTTGTAATCAAAACCAAAATGTTGTTTAACTGCCAGCACACGTTCATCTGCCCGCCAACCCGCAACGGCTGAACATGTCACCGCTTTTCCGGTTGCTTTTTCCAAGGCATCAAGGCCTAACTTGACTTGCTCTGCTAACTCATCCTCCGACCAACGCCCCACTTTCGCCTGCCAACCTTGATGATCCCAAGCATGTAAGCCAATTTCATGACCTGCATCCACGCTTTGCTTCATCAGATATCCGAGATCTCGGGCGATTTTTTTCCCCGGCCAGGCTGTACCCGCCAGCAAGATATCCAGACCATAGAGAGAGGCTGCATTTGATCTCAGCATCTTCCAGAAAAACTTCGGACGCAGCAGGCGCCATAAATGGCGCCCCATGTTGTCTGGGCCAACGCTGAAGAAAAAGCTGGCTTGAAGATGGTGCTTTTGTAAAATCGCAAGCAACCGGGGGACACCTTCCTGAGTGCCCCGGTAGGTGTCCACATCAATTCTCAATCCCACTTTCTTCATAGGTTATGCCCACTCTCTTCCCGTTTTTCCCATTGGTTTTTAGTTTTTCACTCTGGATTCTTCAATCGCGCCACGAAGGAAGAAATCCAAGGTTTCATCAACGGTTTGTTTCATGTCAATGGTGGGTTGCCAACTTAACAGGCGCTCGGCGTTTTTAATGCTCGGCTTGCGGTGTTCAACATCCTGATAGCCTTGCCCATAGTAGCTGCTGCTTTCAATTTTCTTGAATCCGGCAAATGGCGGGAAATGCCCGCGTAATTCATGTTTCTCAAAGCTGTCCAACAACATTTCAGCCAACTGGCGAATGCTCGCTTCATTGGTGGGATTACCGATATTGATGATTTGACTGTCGCATAGCCCATCCCGGTTTTCGATGATCCGAAACAGCGCTTCAATGCCATCATGAATATCTGTGAAACACCGTTTTTGCTCACCGCCATCGACCAGTTTAATCGGGGAGCCTTCCACCAGATTCAAAATCAATTGGGTAATCGCTCTTGAACTACCAATACGCGCTGAATTGAGGTTATCCAGCCTTGGCCCCATCCAGTTAAACGGACGGAATAAGGTAAATTTCAAGCCTTCTTTTGTGCCATATGCCCAGATGACGCGATCAAGCAATTGTTTAGAGACTGAATAGATCCAACGCTGTTTATTAATAGGCCCGACAATCAGGCGCGAAGTGTCTTCATCAAATTCCTTATCATCACACATGCCGTAAACTTCAGATGTCGATGGGAAAATGATCCGTTTATTGTATTTAACACAATAACGAACAATTTTAAGGTTCTCTTCAAAATCCAGTTCAAAGACTCGCAAAGGATTGCGGGTATATTCAATCGGAGTGGCGATTGCCACTAATGGCAGGATGACATCACATTTTTTGATGTGATATTCGATCCATTCCGTATGGATGCTGACATCCCCTTCAATAAAGTGAAAACGGGGATTGCCAATAAATCGTTCAATTGCCGAAGAGCCGATATCCATCCCGTAAATGTCATAATTGCCATCACTTAACAACCGCTCAGTCAGGTGATTACCAATGAATCCGTTGACGCCCAAAATGAGGACACGTTGGCGACGACTGACCTGAGTCGTTGCTTTAGGGCCAACATAACCCCCTGCCACAATGCCCATCTCAAGCGCTAATCGGTGACCTTGCACATAAAGCCCTGACTCACCTTGCCCGCTGATAATTTCCAACGCGCCATCACCACAGGCAATCACGAAGGGATCGATCGAAATGATGGTACCGGGACGTTTGTCATGGGATTGATTAAGCGGCCGTGAACGCCAAATCGTGATTTTACGTTCGCTCAGAAAAGTAAATGCGCCCGGATAGGGTTCGGTCACTGCCCTAATCAGGTTATTGATCTCTTTGACGGATTTATGCCAGATGATTTCACCATCTTCCGCTGCGCGACGGCCAAAATAGGTCGCCTGACTTTCATCCTGTGGCATTGACGGATAATGGCCGGATTTTATTTGAGGCAGAATGTCATCCAATAATCCCCTTGCCGCTTCGCGTATTTTTCCATGCACGACCAGAGAAGTATCATGTTCATCAATCTGTACGATCTGTTGCGCGATAATATCGCCGGCGTCCGGCTTCTCCAGCATTTTATGTAGTGTGACGCCTGTCGCAGTTTCTCCATTGAGTACTGCCCAGTTAACCGGCGCACGGCCACGATATTTCGGTAATAACGAGCCATGCAGATTAAAGGCGCCTTTTTCCGCCAGGGACAAAATTTCCGGACTCAGCATATGGCGATAGTAAAAAGAGAAAATGACATCCGGCTTCATCTCACGAATGCGTTCAACCCAAAGCGGGTGATTGACATTTTCTGGCGCAAACACCGATAAGCCCAAATCAGCGCCAATATGTGCCACAGAAGAGAAAAAGTGATTTTCATTCGGATCATCGGTGTGAGTAAATACAGCCTGAACATCAAAGCCCGCTTTGACTAATGCTTTAAGTCCGACACAACCAATATCGTGATAGGCAAAAATAACTGCTTTCATTCGCTTTCTTCCTGATTGTCGTTGGTCTTCTCAACTCCGACCACTTTTTGAATAAAATAACGCGGGCGAGCACGGACATCGTTATATATCCGGCCAATGTATTCACCCAATAATCCCATTGCGACAAACTGTGCCCCGATGAACATGAAAAGGATCGCGAACAGGGTAAACACCCCTTCGGCAGCCCACATGGAACCGAGTATAAGACGCAAGGCAATCAACAATACCGCCAACAGAAAACCGGTTATGGCAATGATACTTCCCGCGACACTCAATAATCGCAATGGCGCCGTTGTTAAGCACGTCAGGAGGTCATACATCAGGTTGATCAGTTTCATAAAACTGTATTTGGAATCCCCAAACTCACGCTCTGCATGGGCGACGTCAATTTCTATCGTTCTACGGGCAAAGGTGTTGGCAAGGATGGGAATAAACGTACTGCGTTCATGGCATTGGAGCATCGCGTGTATAATGTGACGCCGATAGGCGCGCAACATACAGCCATAATCCCCCATCGAACGTCCCGTCGCCTTGGTTATCAGCGCATTGATTATTTTAGACGCGGTTTTACGGAACCAAGAGTCCTGACGATGAGCACGGCGTGTCCCCACGACGTCATATCCCTCTTCGGCGGTTTTAACTAAACGGGGAATTTCTTCCGGCGGATTTTGTAAATCAGCATCAAGTGTAATGACCAGATCACCGTCAGCTTGATGGAAACCTGCCATGATAGCGGAATGTTGCCCATAATTACGGTTAAGAAAAATCGCAATCACATGATTTTCCGGCGATTCAGCCGCGTGAGTTAAGATCTCGACAGAGCTATCGCGACTGCCATCATCAATCAGGATTAATTCGTATTTCTGTTCTAGTTTTTGACATGCGGCGAGAGTTCTTTCCAATAACTGGGGTAAACTTTCTTCTTCGTTGTAAACAGGAATAACGACGGAAACTTTTTTGATTTTCTCAAATGTCACTTATTTATGCTCCGAAAGAATTTCAGTTATCGCATTCACGACACGATCGACATCGCCATTGCTCATATCCGGGAAAAGGGGTAATGAACAAAGTGTTGACGAATTCCACTCTGAGACCGGCAGGGAAAGCTGTGGATAACGCTCACGATAATATTTCTGTGTATGCGCGGCCCTGAAATGCAAACCCGTGCCAATATTGCTGTCCTTTAGGCGAGCCATGAAAGTATCGCGGTCAATACCACAGGTATTTTTGTCAACACGTACCATAAAAAGATGATGGGAATGCACATGCTGATATTCAGGCGCTTTCAGCATTTGCAAAGGTGAATCAATAAGTGCGGCAGCATACCGGGCCACCAGCTCCCGACGGCGTTCATTCATTGAAGCCAGCTTGCCCAGTTGCACGACTGCCATCGCCGCATGAATATCTGACAGGTTATATTTAAAGCCCGGTTCAATGACTTCTGCCTGTGGTTTCCTGCCCTGAATTTGTCGGTCAAAAGCATCAACCGCTAATCCATGAAATTTTAAACAGCGGACTCGTTGGGCAAGTTCATCATCATCTGTAACGAACATGCCGCCTTCGGCACAGGTCATGTTTTTAATGGCATGGAAAGAGAAGATTGCCGTTCCCCGCTCCCCGACCCATTCATTTTTATAACGGGTACCGACAGCATGGGCAGCATCTTCAATCAGGGGAATATTGGCGGCTTGAGCCACAGCGCGAAGAGCGTCAAGATCACAAGGCGCTCCCGCATAATGAACAGGGAGAATGGCTTTGGTTTTTGGGGTAATCGAGTTTTTGATTGTTTCTGCACTGACCATCAAGGTATCACGGTCAACGTCAACCATGACAGGTTCAGCACCCAACAAACAAATCATATTGATGGTGGAAACCCAAGTTTGGGAAGGCGTGATGACTTCATCACCGGGGCCGATGTTTAGCGCCAACAAAGCCAGATGCATTCCCGCAGTCGCAGAACACAGGGCGACAGCATGTTTGCATCCAAACCGATGAGAAAAATCTTGCTCTAACTGATGGTTTTGCGGGCCTGTCGTGATCCAACCTGAGTGTAAAACTTTTTCTACCGCTTCAATCTCTTCATGGCCAATCGCAGGCCGAGAAAATGGCAAAAAACTATCCATAACCGCCTTATGCCTTTTATGTCCCAAATTGTTTTATAATTGATCGATTCTAAATGATGATTTTTTAACAAAACCTCAACGAAAAACAAATTTTGGTCAACCAAACGCCAAAAGCAGACAGCAGGCAATGATTATGCTGAATTTCACTGACAGAAATTACCCGTGGCTGACCCTCCATAATTTATAGCTGGCATTTTTGATATGTCCAATATTTGCCTCAAAAACCTCTGATAAATTTCGTTCTGTCATTACATTCTGTGGCATACCCGATGCCAACAATTTTCCATGCGCAAGCAGCCAGACGTCTGTCGCCTGTTCATACGTGTGGTCAAGGTTATGACTGCTCAATAAGACCGTCCCCCCCAATGCACAAAACTTTGTGGTTAATTTATCCAAAATCGCTTGTTGGGTGATATCAAGATTATTTGTTGGCTCGTCAAGTAAAAGTAAACGCCCGGCAGGATTCAGTTCCGGCCATATCTGAAAAAAAGTGCCGGCTAATCTGACACGCTGCCACTCGCCACCGGAGAGTTGACCTATTGATGAAGAAAGTAGTGGCAGAAGTTTCATTTGCTGGCAAAGCCCGTTCAACACATTTTCGCTCTGGGCTAATGGCGCGGATTCAGGACGAAACATATCTAAGTACTGAAAAACCGGCATAACAGGAACAGAAGACGATTGAGAGAACCAGGCCCGATGCTTTGCCAACTCATGCTGGCGGTAATCCTGCAAGTTCCGGCCATGCAGGCGAATCGTTCCGCTATAGGGTAAAATGCCCGCCACCGCCGAAAGTAGCGTGCTCTTCCCTGAACCATTTAACCCAACCAAATGAATTTGTTTTCCTGCGGTCACCGTCTCAGATAATGCACTCAATCTGTTGTTAATCGTAACGTTATCCAGTTCCAAAATCGGCTGGCCGACCATGTGATTATCCTCATCGCCTTGTCCTGCATTACCAGACAGGCTCAGTATTTCTCAATAGTGACGTGTTCTTAATAACAGCCATATAAAAACGGGGGAGCCTAAGGTGACTGTGACCACCCCTATCGGCACTTCTGCATGAGATAATGACAGGCGGGAAATTAAATCGGCCAACAATAAACCGCTGCCCCCTGCCAATGCACTGGCCGGAAGTAATGCCTTATGATCAGTCAAACCAATCAATCTTAAGATATGCGGGATCACTAAGCCGATAAAACTGATTGATCCTGCAAGGGCAACACTCAAACCCACTAATAACCCAATGACCGATACCAATAAATTACGCCATGTATGGTGAGATATCCCCAGTTGCCGAGCCTGTAACTCGCCAAGAGAGAGATAATTCAAAATGTTGCCTTTGCTGCTTAACCATAAAATGACAGGAAACAAGGCAATAATCAGCCATGTTTGGTGCCAGTCAACACCGCTGAAACTGCCCATCATCCAATACATCAACTGCCGAAGATCCAAACTGGTACTGAAATAGACCATCCATGTCATCAAGGCACCAAAGATCACCCCAAAAGCAACGCCAATCAATAACAGACGGGTATTTGTCACTTGATGCTTTCTGGCAAATGTCAGCAAAATGGCCGTCATGAAAAATGCTCCCAATATCGCGCCAATGCTCAAGAGCCACAATGGTGCAACACCATGAAAGAGAAGTATTAAACATACCACGACCACCCCCGCGCCATTACTGATGCCAAGTAATCCCGGCTCCGCCAACGGGTTTTCAAATAAAGCCTGCATGATTGCACCTGACAGGGCTAAACTTGCGCCAACAACCATCACTGCTACCGCTCTGGGCAGCCTCAACTGCCAGATAAACAACCGGGCAGGCTCCGACAGCCATTGATCAGGCCAAAACCAGATTTCACCTGCGCATAATGACAAAATAAAGAGGATAACGAATAAAACAGATAAAACGGCCATCACTCGATGGTTACGTTTTCTCTGATAAGTGATCAGCTCATAAACAGAGGGCATGTGTGGGCCATTTAGAAAAATAAATACACTTCACATTGGACATAATGAGACATAGAAAGATAAGAAAAAGACCGCTAAGTGCGGCCTTTTTATGTATTTATTCTTTGGGTAACGCTTTTTCCACCCTATTTTTCAGTTTTTGCCCAGGGCGAAAAGTGACAACCCGGCGAGCCGTAATCGGAATATCTTCGCCTGTTTTCGGATTACGGCCTGGACGTTGATTTTTGTCTCGCAAATCAAAGTTGCCAAATCCAGATAACTTCACTTGTTCCCCGTTCTCCAAAGAACGACGCACTTCTTCAAAGAACATTTCTACTAGATCTTTAGCGTCACGTTTGCTAATACCCAGTTTCTCAAACAGATTTTCTGACATTTCAGCTTTAGTAAGCGCCATAAGTTCAGTCCCTCAAGGATGCTTTGAATCGCTGTTCTAATGCAGCAACGCATTTGTTGACGGTCGCAGCAATTTCTTCTTCTTCCAGTGTACGCACGGTATCCTGCAAGATTAAGCTAATAGCAAGGCTCTTGTAGCCTTCCGCGACACCTTTACCACAATACACGTCAAATAAGTTTATGCCAACTATATGATTTACGCCAACTTTCTTACATTCAACCAGAACATCTTCTGCGGCTACATTTTCAGGCACAACAATGGCGATATCACGGCGGTTAGATGGGAAGCGAGAAACTTCTTTCATCTCAGGGATCATGCGGTCTACCAGACTGGTCCATAATAACTCGAATACCACGGTACGGCCGTTTAAGTCAAGTTTACGTTCCAATTCTGGATGAACAACACCTATATAGCCAATGTAATTATTTTCCAGATAAATCCCAGCACTTTGTCCGGGATGTAAAGCAGGATGTTCTTCTGCCTTAAAGGAAATGCTAGATAGTTTACCTGTCAATTCTAAAACAGATTCTAAATCACCCTTCAAATCAAAGAAATCAACTGGTTTTTTTTCAATCGACCAGTGCTCTTCAAAACGGTTGCCTGCGATAACGCCACCAAGCATTAATTCCTGACGAATGCCATGTTCTGCATTTTCGTCCGGCACAAAACGTAACCCTGTCTCAAATAAGCGAATACGGTTTTGCTGGCGGTTTTGGTTATAGGCGACGGTCGTCAATAGCCCGGTCAACAGGGATAAGCGCATGGCTGACATATCCGCCGAAATTGGATTAGGCAGGATCAACGCTTCTTCCTGTGGGTGCAGGCATTGCTGAACTTTAGGATCAACGAAGCTATAAGTAATGGCTTCTTGATAACCTCTGTCCACCAGCATGGTTTTCACCCGTTTCAGCGGCAAATCAGCTTCACGATGTGAAGTCATCAGCAAATCTGCCCGCACTGGCACATCAGGAATGTTGTTATAGCCGTAAATACGGGCAACTTCTTCAACAAGATCTTCTTCGATCTGCATATCAAAACGCCAGCTAGGCGCAACAGCCTGCCAATGACCATCCTGAACAGTGACCTGACAACCTAAACGCGTCAGGATATCGGTGACTTGTTCATCAGCAACATGATGACCAATCAAGCGATCCAATTTATTGCGAGTCAGCGTTATCGCTGCTGGCTTTGGTAAGTGAGATTCACTGGTCGCATCAACGATTTCCCCTGTTTCTCCGCCACAGATGTCGATCAACAACTGAGTGGCATATTCCATAGCTTTGTGCTGAAGCTGTGGATCAACGCCACGTTCAAAACGGTGGGAGGCATCAGTATGTAAACCATAACGACGGGCACGACCGGCAATTGCCAGCGGTGCAAAAAACGCGCACTCCAGCATAATATGCTGAGTTTCTGCGTTAACACCAGAATATTCCCCGCCGAAAATCCCCGCTATAGCAAGTGCTTGCTTTTCATCAGAAATCACAAGTGTTTCAGCAGAAAGTTCGGTTTCATTACCATCTAGCAGAGTGACTTTTTCACCTTGCTCAGCAAAGCGGACAATTATTGACCCCGTCAGACGTTCCAAATCGAACGCATGCAATGGTTGACCTAATTCGAGTAATACATAATTGGTGATATCAACAACCGGATCGATAGAGCGAATACCACCACGACGCAGTTTTTCTCGCATCCACAGCGGCGTGTTCACCTTAATGTTCACGTTCTTGATCACACGTCCCAAATAGCGTGGGCAGGCTTCAGGGGCGTCAACGCGAATAGGGAATGTGGCATCTGTCGTTGGTTTAACCGCTTCGATTTTCGGCTCTGTCATGGACAATTTATTGATAACCGCAACGTCACGGGCAACCCCCATGATGCTCAGGCAATCAGCACGGTTTGGTGTGATGCTGATTTCAATCGCGTTATCGTCCAATTTAATATAATCACGCAGGTCAGTACCAATCGGGGCATCTGTCGGCAGCTCAATGATGCCATCCTGATCGCTGGCAATACCCAGTTCAGAAAACGAACACAGCATGCCTTCTGACGGTTCTCCGCGCAATTTTGCTGATTTAATTTTGAAATCGCCCGGTAGTACCGCACCGACGGTAGCGACAGCGACACGAAGCCCCTGACGGCAATTAGGTGCACCACAAACAATGTCCAACAGACGTTCGCCGCCGACATTCACTTTTGTAACACGTAATTTATCGGCATTTGGGTGTTGTCCACATTCAACGACTTCCCCAACAAATACACCGTGGAATTGACCGGCCACTTTTTCAACACCATCAACTTCCAAACCCGCCATGGTGATTTGATCAGACAATGCTTCACTACTAATGGCTGGGTTTGCCCACTCGCGTAACCAGAGTTCACTGAATTTCATGAGATATACCCGCCTTATTTGAATTGTTTAAGGAAACGCAAATCATTTTCGAAGAACGCACGCAAATCTGTCACTCCATAACGCAGCATGGTCAGACGTTCCATTCCCATACCAAAGGCAAAACCAGAATAGACTTCTGGATCAATACCAACATTACGCAACACGTTAGGATGCACCATGCCACAACCCAATACTTCTAACCATTTCCCATTCTTACCCATCACATCAACTTCTGCGGAAGGTTCGGTGAATGGAAAATAAGAGGGACGGAAGCGTACCTGCATGTCTTCTTCAAAGAAGTTATTCAAGAAGTCATGCAGTGTGCCTTTCAGGTTGGTAAAGCTGATGTTTTTATCAACGATCAGACCCTCGACCTGATGGAACATTGGCGTATGTGTCTGATCGTAATCATTGCGATATACGCGCCCTGGCGCAATGATACGGATGGGTGGCTGACGATCTTTCATGGTGCGGATTTGTACCCCAGAAGTCTGGGTACGCAGCAAGCGAGTCGCATCAAACCAGAAAGTATCGTGATCAGCACGTGCAGGATGGTGTGCAGGAATGTTCAGGGCATCAAAGTTATGATAGTCGTCTTCAATTTCTGGACCAGATTCAACCGAAAAGCCCAGTTCGCCAAAGAAAGTTTCAATACGTTCAATCGTACGGGTAACAGGGTGCAATCCGCCATTTTCCATACGGCGGCCAGGCAATGAAACATCGACTTTTTCTGCTGTCAAACGCACATTCAGAATATCGGCTTCCAACTTTGCCTTACGCACATTTAATGCGTCTTGCACTTCTTGTTTTGCCTGATTAATAACAGCCCCTGCCGCAGGACGTTCCTCGGCTGGTAAGTCACGCAGCGATGACATTTGGAGGGTTAAATGGCCTTTTTTTCCCAGGTATTCAACTCGCACCAAATCCAACGCGGCAACATCCTGGGCTTCTTCCACGGCTGCTTTTGCCTTTGCAACCAGCTCAGTAAGATGTGACATCGTTTTCCTCTTCCTTTGGCCAGATGGCCCTTTAGTTGTTATCGGTTATGTCCCCATACGTTATCGATTAATGAGGCCATAAAAATAAAAAAGCCTCCACACCGGAGGCTCGAGCGCTATTTTTCGTTTCTTTTCTTACGCGCAAAGCCCCCTTATTTCAGGCGCTAAAGTAAAAAAAGAAACGAAAAAAGGCTAATTTTATCATGTTGTTTTTTTCTCCTGTGTCTCTTTTGCCACCGCCAATCGTAACCGAATGACAATGTGATGTGATCATATATTATAGTCAACCACATTTTGGAAAAACGTAAAAGAGGGAGCAAGCTCCCTCTTTTAACCTGACTTATGCCAGAGCGCCCTTCGCTTTTTCAACCAGAGCAGCGAATGCTACTTTGTCGAATACAGCGATATCAGCCAGAATCTTACGGTCGATTTCAATCGAAGCCTTTTTCAGGCCGTTGATGAAACGGCTGTAAGACATGCCGTTCTGACGTGCAGCAGCGTTGATACGAGCAATCCACAGTTGACGGAATTGACGTTTACGCTGACGGCGGTCACGGTAAGCGTACTGACCAGCTTTGATAACTGCCTGGAAAGCAACACGATAAACGCGCGAACGGGCACCGTAGTAGCCTTTCGCTTGTTTTAAAATTTTCTTGTGACGTGCACGGGCAATAACACCACGTTTTACGCGAGCCATATACTTCTCCTATCGTCTCTATCTGAGTTCTAATCTAAAAAAAATTGCTTATGCGTATGGCAAACAAGCAATAACCAGGCCCAGATCACCTTTGGAGACCATGCCTTTTGGACGTAAATGACGTTTACGCTTAGTTGATTTTTTAGTCAGAATGTGACGAAGGTTAGCGTGCTTACGCTTGAAACCACCGCTGGCAGTTTTTTTGAAGCGTTTAGCTGCGCCGCGTACTGTTTTAATCTTTGGCATTTTAATTTCCACTTCGCATTGTTAATTACAACGAACTAGCCAGGCGAACAGGCTCCAGCCAGATTAACTGGAACCCATTACTTGTTTTGCCTGACTATTTCTTCTTAGGAGCGAGCACCATGATCATCTGGCGGCCTTCAACCTTCGATGGGAAGGATTCAACTACAGCCAGTTCACTCAGATCGTCACGGATGCGGTTAAGCATCTCAATACCAATCTGCTGGTGCGCCATTTCACGCCCACGAAAACGCAGGGTGATCTTGGCTTTATCGCCATCTTCCAGAAAACGAATCAGGTTGCGTAGTTTGACCTGATAGTCGCCTTCATCTGTACCAGGACGGAATTTAATTTCCTTAACCTGAATAACTTTTTGTTTCTTTTTCTGTTCTTTGACTGACTTACTCTTCTCATAGAGGAACTTGCCGTAATCCATAATACGACAAACCGGCGGTTCGGCATTTGGGCTGATTTCAACTAAATCAACTCCAGCTTCCTCAGCTTTTTCAAGAGCTTCCCTCAGACTGACAATACCAATCTGTTCGCCATCTAATCCAGTTAAACGAACTTCAGAGGCGCGAATCTCTTCATTAATGCGATTTGGGCGCGCCGGTTGAATTCTTTTTCCGCCTTTAATACCTTATTCCTCCAATTGATGAAGATTACGACTGCGTATTTCTGTCAGCAGTTTCTCTGTAAACTCACTGACATCAATGCTACCCAAATCCTTGCCTCGGCGAGTACGAACGGACACTTTTCCTGATTCGACTTCTTTGTCGCCACAAACAAGCATGTAAGGCACTCGACGCAGAGTGTGTTCACGGATTTTAAAACCAATCTTCTCGTTTCTCAAGTCTGCTTTTGCACGAATGCCTGCATCTTGAAGTTTTTTTACCAATTCCTGTACATAATCTGACTGACTATCCGTAATATTCATGATGACGACCTGCTGAGGTGCCAACCATGTTGGGAAAAACCCTGCATATTCTTCTGTCAGGATACCGATAAAGCGTTCCAGAGAACCCAGAACTGCACGGTGAATCATTACAGGAACCTTACGTTCGTTATTTTCACCTACATACGACGCGCTCAGACGTGCTGGTAGTGAAAAATCGAGTTGCACAGTACCACATTGCCACGCACGATCCAAACAATCATAAAGGGTAAATTCAATTTTAGGGCCATAAAATGCCCCTTCACCCGGCTGATATTCAAATTCAATGCTGTTTTGGGTCAATGCTTCAGCAAGATCCGCTTCTGCCTCATCCCATTGTTTTTCCGTGCCAATACGTTTTTCCGGGCGAGTTGATAATTTGACAACAATCTTCTCAAAACCAAATGTCGCGTACACATCATAAATCATTTTGATGCAGCTACTGACTTCTTGCAGAATTTGATCTTCAGTACAGAAAATATGTGCATCATCTTGAGTAAAGCCACGTACACGCATCAAGCCATGTAAAGCGCCTGACGGCTCGTTACGGTGGCAGCTACCAAATTCAGCCATGCGCAAAGGCAAATCACGGTAGGATTTCAATCCTTGGTTGAAAATCTGGACATGACCCGGGCAGTTCATCGGTTTTACGCAATATTCACGGTTTTCCGATGAAGTGGTGAACATATTTTCTTTATAGTTTTCCCAGTGCCCTGTTTTTTCCCACAGGATACGGTCCATCATGAATGGGCCTTTTACTTCCTGATATTGGTACTCTTTGAGCTTCAGGCGGACAAACGTTTCCAATTCACGGAAAATTGTCCAGCCATCATTATGCCAAAACGCCATGCCTGGTGCTTCTTCCTGCATATGATACAGGTCAAGCTGCTTACCAATCTTACGGTGATCGCGTTTTGCCGCTTCTTCCAGACGCTGCAAATAGGCATTAAGCTGCTTCTTATCCGCCCATGCCGTACCATAAATACGCTGCAACATTTTGTTGTCACTATTGCCGCGCCAATATGCCCCTGCCACTTTTTGCAGTTTGAAGTGATGGCAGAAACGCATGTTAGGGACATGTGGCCCACGGCACATATCAATGTATTCTTCATGATGATACAGGCCGGGACGATCATCGTGGCTGATATTTTCATCCAAAATCTGGATCTTATATTCTTCACCACGAGCCGAAAATGCGTCACGCGCTTCTTGCCAGCTCACTTTTTTCTTAATGACATCGTAGTCTTTTTTAGCAAGCTCCAGCATGCGTTTTTCAAGCAGCTCAATATCTTCCTGCGTCAAAGAGCGATCCAAATCGACATCGTAATAGAAACCATTATCAATGATAGGACCGATAGCCATTTTCGTATCCGGCCATAACTGTTTGATTGCATGGCCCAACAGATGTGCACATGAGTGGCGGATAATTTCCAAGCCTTCTTCATTCTTGCTGGTGATAATCGCAAGATTGGCATCAGTTTCGATTAATTCGCAGGCATCAACCAATTCACCATTAACACGGCCAGCGATACACGCTTTTGCCAAACCAGCACCGATATCACGAGCGACATCCATGACAGAAACAGCATGCTCAAATTGACGTTGACTACCGTCAGGAAGAGTAATTACAGGCATTTAAAATCCTTATGTACAGTGGTGACCCACACGAAAGATCACTTGCATTAAATCAAATTCATTATTAAATCAGTACGTTAGAGATAAACCCTCGCTTCACTCCGCAAGATGTGTACATGTTTAAGGAAATAACTTCAAAAACATCAGGTACATTTACCCTAACTCGCCCGACATACTATCACACAGAGTAAGGGTTAAAATAGCTCTGTGAGAAAAGATTTAAACCATTTCCAGCTTCACTTAAATAGTTTTTATAATAGTGAAAGTTTGCAATCTTATCCCGTGCAACACACGGGATAAGATATTTATTCCTATCATTTTGAAACACTATTTAATCACTTGTCATAATTTCATTTTTCCAATAATGACTATATGTTTTTTCATTGTTAGCTGGGTCAATGATATAATATTCGAAGTAAATAACCCCTATTCCACCGTCCGTATATCCTTTCACATCATTAAGTTCTGGTGACTCAATTTTAATAATGATTGTCGACAAGTTTCCTCCTGGATTATCTGGCGCATGTGGGGCAACAGCTTTAAATATTCTATCAAGATTCTGATTTGCTGATCTAACATACATTCTCAAATATATCTCTTTACCCCAAATGGGATAAGACTGATCATTTTCATCATTAGTACACATAATTTTTGCATACAACTGATATCCACTGACAGAAGAGTTAGATACATCATCTTGGGTGATATCTTCATTATTGGGTTTTTTATCATCATCAGAGTGTTCAAGTTTAGGATCTTTTTTGATATCAGCATAATTGGAGAAAATCCTGGGCATATTATATATTCTTTTGACACTATCATCAGGCGCGCCTATTCCCTCTCCGACATATTTAACCTGCTGAATCCCTGAATATATACTATTGCCAAAATCCGGTGCTATCACATAATAGAGCATTGAATCTGTTTCAGATGGAAAAACTTCTCTTTTCATCACAAATGTATAACTATAAGCACTTGAATTGTGCGAAACATCGGCAATCTTTTGCACTGGAAATATTAAACCTTCTGGATCAAAAGAACCATCGTCTTTTTGCTTGTTAAAAAATAAAATCCTGTCAGTCAAAGACGCATTAGGATAAGAATCAACTTGTGCGTCAAAAAACTTATCTCCACCACCGTCCAATAAATCTCCGGAGAG